>DATDRI010000439.1:0-37356 GCA_035291825.1 Vicinamibacteria bacterium
TCATCCTGCACGTTGTAGATGACGGTGTGGAGGCGGATGTCGATGTTTTCCTTTTCCGCCAGCTCCGCTGCAGTTCTCTGCGGTCTCACATTGAAACAAACAATGATGGCGTTGGAGACCGAGGCCAAGGTGACATCCGCATCGGTGACGGCACCGGCTCCGGCGCGGATGATCTTGACCTTCACTCTGTCGCTGGACAACTTGGTCAAGGTATCGGACAAGACCTCCACCGAACCCTGCACGTCGGTCTTCAGTACGATGGGTAGTTCCTTGATGGTGCCTTCCTGCACCTGTTGATGAAGCTGATCCAGCGTGAGCCGGGAGCTCTGACCCTGCTGACGCTCTTTCAGCTTTTGCTGTCTGAACTCGCCGATCTGCCTGGCCTTGCTGCTATCGAGAACGATCTGGAACTGGTCGCCCGCCTGCGGCAGCGAGGTGAGTCCTAGAATCTCGACAGGCGTCGACGGTTCGACTTTTTTCACTTTGTGCCCCCGGTCGTCGATCATGGCTCGGATCTTCCCATGCACCGCCCCGGCGATGAAGGAATCGCCCACTTGGGCGCTCCCGTTTTGCATCAGAACGTGCGCGACCGGCCCCTTGCCCTTGTCGATCTTCGCTTCCAGCACCGTCCCCATCCCCGCCCGCCGGGGGTTCGCTTTCAGTTCCCGGAGATCCGATACCAGCAGGACCATCTCCAGCAACAGATCCAGTCCCTTGCGCTGCTTGGCCGACACCTCGCAAAAGACCGTACCGCCGCCCCAGTCCTCCGGCACCAAGCCGAGGTCGGCCAATTGCTTCTTGACGCGCTCGCTGTTCGCTTCCGGCTTGTCGATTTTGTTGATCACCACCATGATCGGAACGCCTGCCGCCTTGGCGTGGTCGATGGCTTCTACCGTTTGAGGCATGACGCCGTCATCCGCGGCAACAACCAGGATCACCAGGTCGGTGACGCGAGCACCTCGGGCCCGCATCATGGTAAAGGCCTCGTGACCCGGAGTATCCAAAAAGACGATACTCCGAGCGTTCACCGCTACCTTATAGGCGCCGATGTGTTGCGTGATACCGCCGGCTTCCTTCTCCACTACTTTGGTTTCCCGGATGGCGTCGAGCAGGCTGGTCTTGCCATGATCCACATGTCCCATGACGGTGACCACCGGTGCACGCAACACCAGATCCTCTGGCTTCTCTTCGAACGTTTCATCCCGGATAACGTCCTCTTCGAAAGAGAGTATCTCCGCCTCGCAACCGAACTCCCTCGCCACCTCCACCGCCAAGTCTGCCCCCAAGGTCTGATTGATGGTGGCCAGCACTCCTCGACTCATCATCGCCTTGATGAGATCCTTGTGCTTGACCTCCATTTTTTCGGCAAGCTCTTTTACCGTCACTCCCTCGGTAAGAGTGATCTTCCGGAATACCTTGGGGACCGCGGGCTTCTGAGCCTCCACGATCTTGGGCTCGGGAATCGCCTGTTCCTTCACCTCGGCGGCGGTGGGGCGTGGCTTCCTACCCACCCCTTTGGGTCGAGGCTTCGCCTCGGGACGCCGCCACGGCACTGTTCTTATCGGTGCCGCCGGGCGCGGCGGCGCGGGAATCGGCTTCATGGCGGCGGACGGGGCCGGCAGCCGGGGACGGATGACGGTTGAAGTGGGTCCGGGAACGAAAGTGGGTCGCGAAGTACCGAGACGCGCCCGGTCACCGCGAGCGCCGGGAGCAGCACCGCTGGGTGACGCGGCTCGGGCAGGAATCGGACTGGGACGCGGCCTCTCTCTTTCCGGCGGCTCGCCCCAAGGCCCTTCGGCGGCGCCCCCAGGTGCAGCCGCTACCGACGGCCCGGCCAGCGACGCTCCCTCGGTTCTCTCTACGCCTTCCGTGACTTCCGCGGCGGCGGCGAAGCTCGCGTCGGCTCTCGCTTGCTGGTCGACTTCCTTCTGAAGAGCCTCCTGCTCTTCCAGAACCGCTGCCAGCCGAGCCGCTTCTTCCCGCGCCGCTTGCTCGGCAGCCAGCCTCTCCACTTCCTCCCGTTGTCTGGCGGCCCTCTCTTCCGCCGCCTTTCGCCTCGCTGTCGCCCTTTCTTCCTCCTCTATTTCGGCGAGGATGGCTTTGCGGGCTCGCTCGGCGCGCTCCTTGTTGGTATTCCTCGCCCGCTCCTCCCTGCTTTCCGGGGGACTCGCCTCCCTTTCGACTCCGGTCCCCTCGGTCGGGAGCGACCCCGCTCCCTCCAGGCGAATGAGCCTCTTCAGCTTGATGGCAATATCTTCTTCAATAGTACTGGAAGCCGACTTGACCCTAATCTGGAGCTTGTCCTTGAGGAGCCGGATCGTCTGCGGGCTGGTGATGCCGATATCGCGGGCCAGCTCGTAAACCCGGATCTTATCCATCAGCGCTCACCTCCCGAGCCCTCGGGCTCCGGCTCGCCGATGCCCGCCTGACGATCGTGAGCCACCTCTCCCACCGGTGCCGGCTGAGCAGGAAGCGCCTCCTCGGCAACTTCCGCGACTTCCGCCTCATCCGCGTCCTCCGGCAGATTGACATCCTCGGACGCCGCCCCTTCCTCGGCACCTTGAACCGGCTGAGGAATGCTCTCCAACAAGGCGCGGGCCGAGGCGACTATCTTCCTTGCCGTTTTGGCGCCGATGCCGGGAATCTCCGTTAAGGCCTCCGGTTCGAGGCCAGCAATTTCCTCCAGGGACACGAACCCATGCTCCTCGAGCTTCTGTATCATCTTCTCACTCACACCGCTCAACGCGCCGAGCCGGGTCTGCGAGGTGGCCAGAGCATCCATCTGACTCTGCACTTCCAACTTTTTCTCTTCCTCACTCTTTATGTCGATTCGCCAACCGATGAGCCTGGCGCCTAGACGAACGTTCTGACCTTTTTTCCCGATCGCCAAGGAGAGCTGCTTGTCCTCGACGATGACTTCCATGATCTTTTCCTTCTCATCAATGATGGACACGCGGCTGACTTTTGCGGGGTTGAGTGCGTTGATAGCGAAGGTGCACGGATCCTCGCTCCATTCGACGATGTCGATCTTCTCGCCTCTTAGCTCGCGTATGATGTTCTGGACTCTCGATCCCTTGATACCCACGCACGCCCCTACCGGGTCCACATTCTTGTCCCGCGAGTAAACGGCCACCTTGGCACGATCACCCGGCTCTCGCACCGCGTTCTTGACGATCACCGTTCCTTCATAGATCTCGGGGACTTCCATTTCGAACAACCTGGCCAGCAACGCCGTGTCGGTGCGGGACACGACCACCTGTGGCCCCCGGGAGGTTCGCATGACCCGAACGATAACGACCCGGATGCGATCCCCGGCAGTGAACACCTCGGCCCGAGACTGTTCCCGCCGCGGAAGGACTGCCTCGGTGCGACCCAAATCGACTACCAGGTCGCCATTCTCAGCACGTTTCACGATGCCGGTGAGAAGCTGTGCGATGCGATCCCCGAACTCACTGAAGATGTTGTCCCGCTCCGCCTCCCGTACCTTCTGGAAAATCACCTGCTTGGCGGTCTGGGCGGCGATCCGACCGAGGGCGGCGGTGGGTTTGTGCACCTCCACCTCCTGACCCAATTGTGCTGCCGGCTGCAACCGTCTGGCCTCGCGAAGCGAGACCTCGCTCTCGGGTGTTATCACCGTGTCGACTACCGTCTTGAGGGTGTACACCTCTATGTTTCCGGCTTCTCGGTTCAACCGAGCGCGAAGGTCTTCGTCGGTCCGGTAGTACTTTTTAGTGGCGGTTACGATGGCATCCTCCACCGCCCCGATGATGACTTCCGGATCGATGCCCTTCTCCCGGCTAATCTGCTCGATCGTCTGATAGAGAAGACTCGTCATGACTTTCTTCTATTCGCAGGGCCTCCGCCAGGGGCGAACAACTCCACCTCCAACCGAGCACTCTCGATGACCGGGAACGGAATGCTCCTTCGCTCGCCCCGCTGCTCCAGCAATACCGTGTCCCCTTCCACGCCGGCCAACCGTCCGCGAAATTGACGTTTGCCATCGAGATGCTCCCGGGTAGTGATGCGAGCCAGCCGGCCGGTGAAACGCTGGTAGTCCTTGAGACTCCAGAGCGGCCGATCCAACCCGGGCGAGCTCACCTCGAGCGTGTAGCGCGACTCGATGGGATCTTCCACGTCCAAGAGCACCCCCAGGCGTTCGCTCACTCTCGCGCAGTCCTTCAGTCCCACCCCTTCCTCGCCATCGATGAAAACCCGAAATAACCAGGAGCCACCGCGCCGCTTGAGCTCGACCCAAGCCACCTCGCAGCCCACCGGCTCGGCGGCTCGTTGCGCCAGCTCCTTGAGCTTCGCCAGGAGGCTTTCGGTGTACACGGTTCTTCCAAGCTCGCACTTCGCGCCGCCACCGCTCGCCACCCGGCGTTACGGCATAGTCCGAGCGCTTTTTTTGCCTCCCGATCCCTCTGGCTGTTCCATCGGGAGCCGCTCGAAAGGTCCTTCGAGCGGCCTCAATCCATAAAAAAAGTGGGCAAATGCCCACTTCTGTGGACTCTCGACTGTGCGCAACTATAGTCTAAACCATCGGCAGAGATCAAGCCCCAGTTCCGCTAGTGGAGTCGTTTGAGTCGGTTGCACCGTGTAACGCCTCCCGGGAAGCCCCCGCCCCGACTGGCTCCGCAACGATACGTCCGACCAGATCGTACGGGTGCGCTTCCGTCACCTCGACGGTCACGAAACTCCCGGGCTCCGCGTTGCCTTCGTTGATGAGAACCCCGCCGTCGATCTCCGGCGCCTGGCCCTCCGTCCTTCCTCGAAGGAGGAAGTCGGTCTCGGACGAGAGGCCCTCGACCAGCACCCTCTGCAGGCTGCCCACGCGGCGCCCGTTCCTTTCCAGAGAGACGGCGGTCTGCTGTCTCATCAACAGGTGCCTCCGTCTCCGCTTCTCGGCAGCCGAGATGGCTTCGGTCGCGACGAACGCGTCGGTCGTCTCTTCGTTCGAGTAGGTGAAGACCCCCAGATGGTCGAACTCCATCTCTCGACAGAAGCTCATGAGCTCTTCGAAGTCCGCGCTTGTTTCTCCAGGAAACCCCACGATGAAGGAGCTCCGTAACCATACGCCCGGCACCGCCTGGCGGATCTTCTCGATCAGTCTCTCGTTGCTGGCTCGAGTACCTGGACGCTTCATCGCTTTCAGAATCCGATCGCTGGCGTGCTGCAGGGGAATGTCGAGATAGAGGCAGACCCGCGGCTCGCTCGCCATGACCTCCAGCACCTTCTCGTTCACCGTCGTGGGATAGGCGTAGAGGAAACGCACCCATTCCACCCCATCCACCCTGGCCAGACCACGCAACAACTGCGCCAAGCTGGGGCCGTCGTTGATCTCCATGCCGTAACGGGTGGTGTCTTGCGCGATGAGGATGAGCTCCTTCACTCCCTGCTGCACCAGGGATTCCGCTTCGGCGAGGATCGACTCCGGAGCTCTGCTCCGGTAATGACCCCGAATCTTGGGGATGATGCAAAAGGTGCAGGGATAGTCACAGCCTTCCGAGATCTTGAGATAGGCGTAGGGGCGCGGCGTGGTGATGACACGCGGAACGAGGTGATCGTAGAGATAGACCACCGAACCGTCCGCCACCAGCGATGCGATCTTCCGGTCCTCGGCCTCGGCGACGGACACGATCGACTCCAGCTGATCCAGACCCATTACCGCATCGACCTCGGGTATCTCCCGGGCGATCTCGTCGCCGTAGCGCTGCGCCAGGCATCCCGACACGACCAAACGCCGACAGCGCCCTTCCCGCTTGTATCGAGCCATCTCCAGAATCGTATCGATGCTTTCCTGCTTGGCCCGGTCGATGAAACCACAGGTGTTGACCACGAGCACGTCCGCCTCTGCCGGCTCGGCGGTCGGCTCGTATCCAGCTCGCGTCAGCTGTCCCAGCATAACCTCCGTATCCACCAGGTTCTTGGGACAACCCAAGCTCACGAACCCTATTTTTTTCATAAGGCGACGTCCAGCCTAACCAAAAAACACTGGTGTCGCAACCGCACCCTATGGCGTAAGTCGATACAGCATGCGCGGAAAAGGGATGCTCTCTCGGAGATGATCCAGCTTGCAGATCCAGGCCACCACCCGTTCGATGCCCATGCCGAAACCGGCGTGGGGCACGCTTCCGTAGCGACGGAGATCGAGGTACCAGGAGAACGCCTGTTCGGGCAACTGGTGCTCCGCGATTCGCTTCCGCAGGAGCTCCAGTTCGTGAATGCGCTGCCCGCCGCCGATGATCTCCCCGTAGCCTTCCGGGGCGAGAACGTCCACACAGAGAGCCGTTTCCGGCCGATCGGCATCCGGTTGCATATAGAACGCCTTCACCGCGGTGGGATAGTGGGTTATGGCGACCGGGCGCTGGTAGGCTTTCGACAGCATCTCCTCGTCCTGAGCACCGAAATCCCCTCCCCACTCGACAGCTTGGCCGTTTTTCTTGAGTAGTTCGACGGCCTGGTCGTAGGTCATTCGGGGAAACGGTTTCCTCACTTGCTCGAGCGGAGCGACATCCCTCTCCAGAACCTCGAGCTCCGGCCGACGGTTTTCCAGGATCGTTTGAACCACGAAGCACAGGAGATCTTCCGCCAGGACGATGATGTCCTCTAGCAACGCAAAGGCCACCTCGGGTTCGACCATCCAGAACTCGATGAGATGGCGTCGGGTCTTTGATTTCTCGGCCCGGAACGTCGGGCCGAAGCAATAGGTACGACCCACCGACATCGCCACCGCCTCGTTGTAGAGCTGACCGCTTTGGGTCAGATAGGCCTTCTCACCGAAGTATTCGGTCTCGAAAAGCGTGGTCGTGCCTTCACAGGCGTTGGGAGTGAATATAGGCGTGTCGGCCAGGACGAACCCCTTCTCGTCGAAGAATCGGTGGCAGGCGGAGATGATCTCATGCCGAACCCTGAGGATGGCATGCTGCCGGCGAGAGCGAAGCCACAGGTGGCGGTGATCCTGCAGAAAAGCGACGCCATGCTCCTTGGGGCTGATGGGATATTCTTCTGCCAGTTGGACGACCTGTAAGTCACGGAGCTCCAGCTCGTAGCCTCCCGGAGCGCGCTCGTCTCTCCGCACCCGTCCTCGGACAACGAGCGAGCTCTCGGTGGTCAGCTGTGTCGCCCGCTCCCACTGCTCCTCGGAGACGTCCTGCTTGGAAAGGATCGCCTGGATGAAGCCCGAGCCGTCGCGAAGGACCAAGAACTGGATCTTCCCGCTGGATCGACGCTTCACCAGCCAGCCCTTGATGGTGACCTCTTCCCCGTCATGACTGGCGATATCGGCGATGTAGACGTGGCTGGCACTCATCGAGTTCGCTCCTTCACGCCAGTTCCGGCAGGTGGGCGGAAAGCACCCTTCTCAAACCGTCCCAGCGGGGATTCCGCGCCAAGTTCCTCCGCACCAGCTCCAGAGTGCCGGGCACATACCGCTTGTAAAAGGATTTTCCTCGCACCGACAGCTGGTAGCCGAATGTCCCTAGGGCCTTCAAATTGCGCTGCAGCGCGACCAGATCGAACTCCTCCTCGAGTTGCGCGAGGCCCGGGCGTTCCACCGACGCACAAAACAATTCCTTCATCTCCTCGACCAAATCGACCTCCAGATCTACGTAGGAATCGCGGAGCAGCGAGACCAGATCATAACTTACCGGACCCATGCGCGCGTCCTGGAAATCCAGCACCACCAACTCGCCTCTCACCGCCATGAGGTTGCGGGAATGGTAGTCCCGATGACAGAGCACGCGGGGACGGACGGCGATCTCCCTGCCCAGGCGGGCGAAAGATTCTTCCAGCGATTCCGTCTCGGCGGCGGTGAGCGAGGCTCTCCGGAATCCTTCCAGGAAATGGCGCCGGAAGTAAGTCAACTCCCCGCCGAGCTTCTGCTCGTCGAAGGCGATGCGGTAGGGGAAGTAGTTCGTGCTGGTGAGCTCCGCTCCCCGGGTTTGAATCCGCGCCAGGATCCCGATTGCCTGAGAGTACAGGCCCCTCCTCGCTTCCCGGTCGGCCCGTTCCACCAAACCCTGCAGGAGCTCATCTCCGCAATCCTCCAACAACAGAATACCGTCCGCACCGGACACGTCGTGAATGATCGGAATGCGAACCGGGATTCCCTCGAACAGACGCGCCACGTTCAGGAAAGACTCCTGCTCGGGCTCGAACGGATCGGGCATCAGCGCCAGCACCCGGCGCACCTCCTCTCCGGTCTCGGAAAGGGTCAGGCGGTAGTAGCTGCGGGTGGAAGCATCGCCGGCCAACGCCTCTACCGATTGCACGCGCAGCCCGTCTTCCGACCTGCGCGTCAAGTAGTGGAGGATGCGAGGGTCGAGGTGATCCTTGTCGAGCGTTTTCACCGTCATCTCTTGATGGAGACCACCACGCAGTCGCCGGAGACCTCCCGCTCGCGCAGGAGGGTCTGATTCCGTCCGAGTCGCGCCATCACTTTCCGCACCGTACGACCGGCGGGCGGCAGGGCAACGTCGCTCGCTATCACCGAGTCCCGGAGGAGCGCCGCTTCCCCTACCGTCACCCGGTCCCACAGGACGGCCCCGTGAACTCTCGCCCCGCGATCCACACGGCAATCAGCCCCGAGTATCGACGTACCGGAGAACAGCGCCTCGCGATCGATGGATGTGCCTGGCCCGGCCACCACTAGGGTCCCGGGCGGCCAGCTGGGCGGAGGCTCCACCACCTGGGCTCGCCACCGGCTCCGGAAAATCCCTCCATGAGCTAGCTCCTGGCAGGCACGGAGGTAGTTCTCCGGCGTGCCGATGTCGAACCAAGGACTGTCCGACACGTAACCGAAGGCGCTCCCCTCCATCAAGAGCTTGGGCAGCAGATCCACCTCCAGCCGACCGAAACGTCCGGCAGCCAAGTACTCGAAGACGGTGGGCTCCAAGACCCAAAGACCGGCAAACATGAGAGGGCTGGAAGACTCACTCTTCTTTCCGATGGAGACAATGTGACCGTCATCGGCCAAGTGGAGCTCGGTGTAACTGCTACCCTCCGGTTTGGATCGTAACAACAGAGTGGCCCGAGCCTCTTTCCTCTTATGCCAGTCGATCAAGGTCCCCAGATCGGTATCCACCACCGTGTCTCCGTTGAGGAGGACGAAACTCCCATCGGAAAGCCACTCTTCCGCCTGTTTCAAACCGCCCGCCGTGCCGAGAATCTCGGTCTCGCGCGAATAGTGAATGACTAGGTCCTTCCCCCCGTCGGATCCCGAAAGCGCGTCCACGATGCTCTGGGGCTTGTGATGCAAGTTCACGACTACTTCCCGAACCCCCGCCCGGCGAAGGAGCTCGACGGCATACTCGATGGGAGATCCTCCCAGAAGCGGTATGGCCGGTTTCGCCCAAAAGACGGTGAGTGGGCGGAGTCGTCTTCCCTCCCCTGCCGCCAGCACCATAGCCTTGATCGGCGATGACGTCGTCATCGAGATGACTCGCGATCGGGGAAAATCATGAACCGAGGCGCGGCCGGGAACTGCCGACGGTGTTCCTGGTAGAGCTCCGGGTAAGACAACACCACCGCCTGGTTCATGGTGAGCCCCCAGCTTTCCACCGCCGCCTGGATGGACTCGGTCGGTCCTTCCAGCTCGATGAAGAAGCCGATGGGAGTCTCATCCAGGCTAGCTTCCAGATCTCCCAGGACGTAGACTTGGCGGTACTTCTCATACCGAAACTGCTCCCGCAGGCCGATCGCTTGCAGGGTCCGCTCGACCGCGTCGGGGTCGGCGACGGTCGTCTCGTACTCATTGCGGTGCTTGACGTGCCCGCTAATCCGCGCCGACTCCTTGAAGGTGAGCCAGGCGGAGCCGCGGGCACGGCGGATGCGAAGCGCCTGGCCTCTTTCGCGGAGTGTGCCGTCCCCAAAGTCGAACAGTGAGTTGATCTCTAGGTAACGCTTCTCGCGAAGCCCGGCCGACACCAGCCAGGCCTCGCCTTCCAGCCAAGACGAAATCCGCAGCTTGACTTCTCGCTCGACGCTGATTGCCAAACTAGCTTACAGGTGACGCGGTCGTGACCGGCGCGCCCTCCTCGAGCCTCACCGATACCAGCTTGGAGACCCCGGGCTCCTCCATGGTGACACCGTACATCTGATCGGCGTGCTCCATCGTCTTGACGTTGTGGGTGATGACGATGAACTGGGTGGTCTTGCGGAGCTCGCCCAGCATGGTCAGGAACCGCCCCACATTGGCCTCATCGAGCGGCGCATCCACCTCATCCAACAAGCAGAACGGAGAGGGCTTGTACCGAAAAATGGCAAACATGATGGCAATGGCGGTGAGGGCCTTCTCCCCGCCGGAAAGGAGCAAGACGTTCTGCAGCTTCTTGCCGGGAGGCTGGGCAATGATATCGATGCCACTCTCCAACACGTCCTGCTCGTCGATGAGTCGAATCCCCGCTCGACCACCGCGGAAGAGCTGCTTGAAGGTGTCCTGGAAATGCCGATTGATCCCTTCCAGTGCCTCTAGGAACCTCTGGCGCGACGTCGCATCGATTCGATGTATCGCTTTCTCGGTGGAAGCGATAGAGTCCAACAAGTCCTGTCGTTGGGTAGATAGGAACTCATGCCGGGTTTCGAGCTCGTGAAACTCCTCGTCCGCCATCGGATTCACCGGACCCATGGAGTCCAACTTGCCCTTCAGCTCGGACAGCTCCTCGCCCAGTGCCTCCTCGTCCCGGGCGAGATCGGCCGGGCTCACTACGGCGGCGGCGTCCGCCAGGGAAATTTGGTGCGCGTCCCAGAAGCTTTTTCGGAGATGGCTCATCTCCGACTCTTCCCGCGCCAGCGCGATCTCCTGGGCAGAGCGCGTCTCACGCGTGGACTCCAGTTCCTTGCGACGGAGCTTCAGCGCGCTTCCGGTAGCTTCAATCCGTTCGCGAAGGCGGCCGGTGGCCGCTTCCAGCTCCGCCAGAACCTCCCGCAACGAGTCTCTCTGGACAAACGACTGACCGAGCTCCATCTCCGACGCTGCAAGCTCCTCCCTTACAACGGATCGACGGACCACCAGCGCCACCTGCTCCTTCTGTCCAGCTTCCACGCGAAAGCGGAGCTCGCTGACCCCTTCTTGCAGTCGCTCCACATCCACTCGGACCGCTTGCACCCTTTCCCGCAGAGCGGCCACCCGGGAAGCTTCTTCCGCCGCCCTCCCTTGGAAGCGATCCACCGCGGCCCGACGCTCGGCAAGACTCGACCGTGCCTCCTCGAGCCGTGCCTCCATGCGTGCCTTGGCCTCATCCTCTGCGGAAAGCGAGGCTTCCATCTCTTCGCGTTTGTCGCGTAGGGAGCTTCGCTCCGAATCGGCGCGGGCCTGCTCGCTCGCCAGCACTTGGGTCTTTCGCTCTAACTGCTTCCAATCCCCGTCCAGTTGGCGAGAACGATGCTCCAAGCCGACCAAGAGCTTATCCAGCGAGTGCTGCTCCTGGGAGACAGACGCCAAGTCTGCCTCGCGCTTCTCGAAATCGGCCTGGACCTCGCGTTGCCGAGCCTCGAGCCGCGCCAGGTCCGACGCGTTCTCCGACAGTGTCTCGCGGAGCTGACGGATCTCGCGCCGGCTACTGAGCAGACCCTCGCTTGGCCCCCCCGGACCGGCCCTTAGAACTCCGGGCGGCGCTAGGACTTCCCCACCCTGCAGACTCAGGTAGGCGACCGCCGGTTCGAGACGGAAGGCTCTCAGGGCGGCCTCCACGTCCTCGACCACGATGGCGTCGGGAAGCACTCGCGCCAAGAGCTCGGCGTTGCCATTCGTCCAACGCACGGCCTCACGGAGAGATCCCACCACACCGCTTGCCTGCTGGCGTTTAAGAGACGCCAGAGCCTCCTGAACCCCGGAAGGTGGCGCGGCCTTCGCCAGCGAGGCGATGAGAAACTCACAGCGGCCCGCGTTCTCCCTCTCTAGCCACCGTTGCGCGGCCAGGGCATCTTCCTCATTCTCCACCAGGATGCGCTGCAGCGCTTCCCCGTAGAACCTTTCGGCGGCGTGCTCGAACTTCGGCTCCACTTCCAACGAGTCCGCCATCACACCCCCGAGCTTTACTCCGAGCTCAGGCCCGGCGGTTAACAAGGAGCGGGCGCCCGCTCCGAAGTGGGTCCGGGCGGTGACCAGCTCCTCGAGCGAGGCCAGCCTACCAGAGAGGGAGGAGGCTTTCTCCCGACCCCGGACCAAGTCGCGCTCGATTTGATCTCGCTCGGTTTGCAGCTCGGCCAGCTCCCGCTCGGTGGTCTCTCGGGTGGCGGTGAGAGCCACGGCTTGGTTTCGCCGATCCGTTAGCTCGTCATCGAGCAGTCGCCGCTCACGCTCGACGCGCGCTCTCTCTGCCTCGATCTCTCGCATCTCTTCTTGAAGCTTCAAGGACTCCGAGGAGACTTTCTCTGCGTTCGCCAGAACGCCCTGCAGAAAATTGTTGAGGGTCGCGATCTTGCTGATGCGATGGAGCAGCTCGGCTCGCGCCTCCTCGATCTCACGCTCGATCTCGGCCAGCGAGGCGGTAGCGCTTGCGAGCTCCTGGCGAGTTTGGACGGCATTCCCTTCCAGAGACTTGAGGCTCTCGGTCGCCTCCTCCGCTTCGTGTCGCCGCAGCTCGAGCCGCTGCGCGGCGGGACCCAAGCGCTCTTCGAGGTCGCGGAGCTCCTGATCGAGATGGCTCTGTCGGGCATCGAAGTCCTTCAGTTGTTGTCGGTCACGAGCGATCTCATGGTCCAGCCTCTCGATTCCGATCTCCAAGCGGTGAAGCTTTTCTCGAGTCTCCTCCAGGCCGGACTCCTGCTCGACCTGTCGCAGCCGTAAACGCTCCAGGTAGTTCTCCGCGGTCACCAGGCTGGTGGAGCGGCGAAGCTCCTCATCCGATACCGTTCTGAGCTCGCGGCGCAGCCGTTCGAGCCGGCCTTCGAGCTCCTGGCCCCTTCTTACCCCGGCGATCTTCTCCAAGTGACTCATGGAAGCTCTGAGCCGTTTATACCGCCGTGCCTTCCCGGCCTGGCGCTTGAGCGCGCTCATTTGCCGTTCGACTTCATAGACAATGTCGTTCACGCGCAGAAGATTTTGCTGAGCGGCCTGCAGCTTCACTTCCGCGGAGCGGCGACGCGCCTTGTACTTCGTGATCCCTGCCGCCTCCTCGATCACGCCGCGGCGGTCGGACGGCTTGCTGGAGAGAATGAGTCCGATCTTCCCCTGCTCCATGATGGAATAGGCCTTGGTTCCCATTCCGGTATCCATGAAGAGCTCCACGATGTCCCGCAGTCGGCAAGGGCTCCCGTCCAGCAGGTACTCGCTCTCGCCGGACCGGTAGAGCCTTCGCGTGACCACCGCCTCGCGGAGATCCGACCCGTTTCCGTTGATTTGGGAGAGACGGAGGTTGACCTCGGCGAAGCCCACCGGAGCGCGGCGCTCGCTGCCATTGAAGATGAGGTCCTCCATCGTCTGGCCCCTCAGGCTCTTGGCACTTTGTTCCCCAAGTGCCCAGCCGATGGCGTCGGAGATGTTGCTCTTTCCACACCCGTTGGGCCCCACGATGGCGGTAACCCCTTCGTGGAAGGAAAGTTCGGTGCGCTCACCGAAGCTCTTGAAACCGATGATGTCGACCCGCTCTAGCCTCATTTTGGCTTGTGAGGAGGGGAGTTTAGCACAGCCGGAGATGGGCGTTCAACGAGGAAAGCGCTAGATGTGGTGGAAAGGGTCTCCCAGCCCACTACATCTACCTCTGGCGGCAGGCTAGACCGGGCTCCGCCATTGGCCCTGGCGGAGGGCATGTGTTAATTTGGGGCAGCCCTTCGAAGGAGCATCGCTTCCGCGTCCTCGCCGGCCCATGCTGCGTATCCTCGATCGCTATACCCTGCGTGAGATCGGCCCGACGTTCGCCCTGGGGCTGGGAGTCTTCACGTTCGTTTTCCTCTTGAACGAGATCCTCCGCTACGCCCAAATCTTGATCACGCAGGGAGCCAGTTTTCGCCACGTCATGGGCATCCTGGGCAACCTGTTGCCGAGCGTTCTGTGTCTGACGATTCCCATGGGAGTGCTCTTGGGAATCCTCATCGCGCTCGGTCGGCTGGCCGCCGACAGCGAGATCACCGCGCTCCGGGCGAGCGGCGTGAGCCTCTATCGCCTGCTTCGTCCCATACTTACCGCGGCTCTCCTCGGTTGGATGGCGACGTCCTACCTGATCATCAACGTTCTTCCGGACTCGAACCAAGCGGTTCGAACGCTTCTGTTTCAGGTCATCGCCTCCAAAGCTCGGACGGACATTCGTCCACGCGTCTTCTACGACACGCTCTTTCCGAACTTCATGTTCCTAGTGATGGACACTCCCTCCGGGGAGAGTGACTGGCACAACGTTTTCCTTGCCGACGTCACGTCTGCCAGCGCTCCCCGAATCACGCTCGCCCGAGCCGGGCAACTGGTGGTCGACTCCGATCAGCGAACCGTCAACTTCTATCTGAGGGACGGAGAAAGTCACCAGGTGACCTACAACCACCCCGGCGAGTACGACCTACAGACCTTTTCCGAGACCGTCCTCCCGTTGGCGAACGAAACCTTCTTCCCGCCCGAGGACACCGACGTGCCTCGCGGGGCGAGGGAAATGGGAATGCGGCAGCTCTATCAGTCCTATCAAGAGTCGAAGCTCCCCGTCTATTTGGTGGAGATTCACAAGAAGTTCTCGATCCCTTTTGCCTGCTTCGTCTTCGCCGTGCTCGGCCTGGCGCTGGGGATTCGCAACCGTCGAGAGGGGCGCTCCTGGGGTTTCGTGGTGAGCATCGCGGTGATTTTCGTGTACTACGTCCTCATCCAATTAGGGGACGGTATGGCCACGCAGGGCAACCTGGCGCCGTCGCTGGCGATGTGGGTACCCAACGTGGTGTTGGGCATCGTTGGCTTGGCCCTCTTGATCCGCAACGCCCGTGAAGCCTCTCCGGCCATCCCGCTCTTCGCCCGAAGTGCCAGAGCGCTCATGGCGAGACTCCGAGCGATGGTGGGGCGGCACCGACCCGCTGTGGCCTCCCAGGAAACGCCCGTTCGCCTCGGTTCGCGACCGGTGGTCGGGATCCGCATTCCCCGGATGGTAGTTCGGTTCCCGAATACGCTCGATCGCTACATTTCCCGCGAGTTCTTTCGCTATTTCCTTCTGGTGCTGGGGGCCCTGGTGGTCGTCTACGTCCTGGGACTGCTGGTGGACGTCATTCCGGCCGCCATCGAGAACAGAGTCAAGGGAAAACTGGTGGTCGACTACGTCGGCAACGAGCTGCCGCAAGTCTTGTTTCACATGCTGCCCTTGGCAACGCTGATGGCCACGCTCATCAATTTCGCTCTACTCTCCAAAACCAGTGAGCTCACCGCCGCCAAGGCTGGCGGAATCAGCATGTATCGCGTTTCCATTCCCATCGTCCTCATCGGATTCCTGGTGAGCCTCTGCTGTTTTGGAATCCAAGAATACGTTCTTCCCTACACCAACCGCCGGGCGGCGGAGCTGCGGGATGAGCTCAAGGCCCGTCCAGTGCAAACGCACAATCTGCTCAACCGGCGCTGGATGCTAGGACAAGGCGGGCGTATCTACAACTATGCCTACTACGACCCCCCACAGCGGCTGTTCAGCGGGCTGGCCGTCTACGAGTTCGATAGCGACCGTTTCTCCCTCACCGGACGGTTCTACGCAAGAACGGCGGCATGGGATCCCGCATCCGCCAGCTGGATCTTACGCGACGGCTGGCTCCGGCACTTCACCGAATCTGCGGGTATCGAGCGCTTCGATGAGCTCAGCATGCGGTCCATGGAGCCGCCCGACTACTTCACCAAGGAGCTCCGGGAGTCGAGCCAAATGACCTATTTGGAGCTCACCGAGTACATCGATGAGCTGAGCCAAGCCGGTTTCGACGTCATCCGCCTGAGAGTCGCGCTGCACAGCAAGGTCTCGTTCCCACTGGCGGCTCTGGTGACGTTGCTGATCGGAGTTCCTTTCTCCTTCACGCCCGGGAAGAAGGGAGCTCTTTACGGCATCGGCATCGCTATCGTTGTCGGCTTGACTTACTACATCACTACCCGCGTATTCGCATTCATGGGGGACTCGGCGATCCTGCCTCCGCTCATGGCCGCCTGGGCCCCCAACGTTCTCTTTGGAGTCGCGGCGCTCTACGGCCTCTTCACCGTAAGAACCTAGGGAGTGGAGGCGCACAACTCGAGGTCTCGGATCTCGATGACCCCGGAAGCTCCCGGCCGGGTGTTACCCGCATCCAAAACGAAGAACAGTCCTCGCACCCGGTCGAGGTCGAGAGTCCCGTCCGAAGTCTCACTGATGCTGCGAAGACTGTCGAAGGGGATGACGATTTCTCGCCACTCCGGTGCGGACTTGAAGGAGCCGGCCCACCATTCGGTGTCTTCCTCGGAGGCCCCGGGTCGAGCGTCTCGGATCTGGAAAGACACGCGATAGACGTCCTTCCCCCACACCTCGAGCCGGATGGCATCAAACCCACTGAGGTCGCGAGGGGTACGGTCCCCCACCGAGCACCAGACATAAGGGCGTTGGTCGGACGGTTCGGAAAGGCGAAAATCGATGCGGAAGGATCCCCGGGAAGACTCCGCGGCCGCCTCGTCCATCCGCGAAGCCGGATCGTGCTCGGCGTGAAAAGCCATCCGCCAGGGAGCGTTTCCCACCGCCTGGCACGCCATCTCGGCTGTGGAGACAGGCTGCGGGAAGTCTCTTTTTAGAGCTGCCCGCCGCTCGATCTGTTCTTCGGTCAAGACGAAGATGGGATTGGAGACGATCCACGGTTGCTCCCGGCCCCCGGGAACGAAAATGGGATCGAGATGCGCCTCGGCCCGGTAGACCCCTGGTTCCTCCACACCGAGCGAGAGCGTGCCGTGGGAAGTTTCGGACAGAATGGCCCCGTCTCTCAGGATCCGAAGCCGCGTGCCGTCGGGCGCTTGGATCGAGGCGACTAATCGAATCCCGCCGGCATCGACTAAGTTCGCGGGAACATGACTTCCCATGGGCCACTCCCGAGAGCCTCCTTGGGCGAAGAAGCTGAAGCGCGAGCCGTCCGCAATCCCGTCGAAACTCATGTAGCCCTGGCCGCGCTCGAGGGCCCGGTAGATCGACTCGCGATCGCGATCCGCGTCTCCCACCAGGGGTCCGTCCAGCACCAGGTGGTTGCGAGCCGTTTGGAACACCTGTCGGTAGCTCGGCCAGGGCAGATGGACGTCGCCAAAAAGGTTCACCCGACCGTGCGCATCCAGTCCGGCCCACGCCACCAGATCGCGCTCGGCGAGAATACTGTCCCATTTCTCGACGAGCTGGGGATCCCATTCCAAACCGGCGGCCAAGCCACGTCGCGAGGAGAACGGATGGACGAGCGCCGCCACGCCCACCCGGTAAGCACTCTGGCCGCTCCAACCGGTAAAAAAATTGAAAAGCTCGATGCCGGCAAGCCCGGGGAGCTTCCACCCGGTCCAGGTGAAGTTGGGGCGGCGCGCATAGGGATGAGCGGCGAGCGAGAACCCCTTCATCTCGTCGATGTCCCGGAGCACCTCCCCGGGCTCGGTTCCGAAACGCAACACGGGATCCGGAATCTGGAGGGCCAGAACGTGCCCTCCCTCAGTCGAGATCTCGCTTCCCACCAGCAGCATGACCCCGTCGATGTACCCCTCCCCCTCTTTGCTCAGTGCATCGGGGTCGCCGTGATCGGACAGCACCACGAAATCGAGGCCTGCTTCACGGGCGGCTCGGGCAATAGCGGGCACGTCCGCTGCACCATCGGAGTAGCTGGAATGAACGTGAAGGACTCCCACCGCGCGACGTCCGGCGTCCGGGAGCGGATCGCCGGACGGAAGCGCCGGCACGTCACGGGGAAGGCTCATGACGACGGCGATGGCGGCGGTGGCCAAGAGAACGAGCAAGCCGAGAGTCGCCCGGAGCAGGAATCTCATCCCCTGGGTATACCACGCCCCAGCGAGATCTTCAGGATCCTAAAGAGCTTAGGTTCCTTCCTCCCAGCCCGACAGGTATTGTTGCTGCTCACCCGTCAAGTGGTCGATGGTGATTCCCATGGAGCCGAGCTTGAGGCGTGCGACCTCTTTGTCGATCTCCTGGGGAACAGGATAGACCTTCTTGCTGAGCTTGCCGGAGGTTCCGGCGTTCTTGGCCAGGAACTCGGCGCTCAGCGCCTGGTCGGCAAAGCTCATATCCATCACAGTGGCGGGATGGCCCTCGGCCGCCGCCAAGTTGATGAGGCGTCCCTCACCGAGCAGATAGAGGCGTTTGCCGCCCTTCAGAGCAAACTCCTCGACGAAGGGGCGCACCAAGCGGCGAGATGAAGCCAGGCTGGCCAGGGCCTCGATGTCGATCTCCACATTGAAATGGCCGGAATTGGCCAACACCGCCCCGTCCGGCATGCGCTCGAAGTGCTCGCGACGCAGCACCGCCTTGTTTCCCGTCACCGTCACGAAAACCTTCCCGATGGTAGCCGCCTTCTCCATCGGCATGACGTCGAACCCGTCCATGAGGGCCTCGATGGCTCGGGTCGGATCCACCTCGGTCACGATGACGCGCGACCCGGCACCGCGCGCTCGCATGGCTAGTCCGCGGCCGCACCAACCGTAGCCGGCGACCACCAAGGGGAGCCCAGCCAAGAGCAGATTGGTGGCGCGAATGATTCCATCCAAAGTGCTCTGGCCAGTTCCGTAGCGGTTATCGAACAAGTGCTTGGTGTCTGCATCGTTCACGGCGATGATAGGGTAGAGCAGGACGCCGCTCGCCTCCATGGCCTTCAGCCGGATGACTCCGGTCGTCGTCTCCTCGGTCCCCCCCAGGATCTGGCCGGCCAGATCCTGGTGCTCTTTGATGATGGCGGTGACCAGATCGGCGCCGTCGTCCATGGTGATATGGGGCCGGCTGGCAATGGCGGCTTTGATGTGCCGATAGTAGGTGTCGTCGTCTTCACCCTTGATGGCGTACACCGGGATCCCGTAATCCTTGACGAGAGAGGCGGCCACGTCGTCTTGCGTGGAAAGAGGGTTGGAAGCACAAAGCGTCACCTCCCCTCCCCCTTCTTTCAAGGTGATCGCTAGATTGGCCGTCTCGCTCGTTACATGCAGGCAACCAGAGATTCTGAGGCCTGACAAGGGTTTTTCCTTCGCAAATCGTTTGCGAATGTGTCCCAATACCGGCATGTTACCGTCCGCCCACTCGATGCGAAGTTTCCCCGCCTGGGCGAGCCCGATGTCTTTAATATCCGAACGCGATGTGGCAGTGGTCATTTTTCTACTTGCTCCTACAGTCCAGCGTCTTTACGGAGCGCCGCCGCCTTGTCGGTCTTTTCCCAGGTGAACTCCGGCTCGCTACGACCGAAATGCCCGTAGGCGGCGGTCTTCCTGAAAATCGGCCTCCTCAAATTGAGACTCTCGATGATCTGTCGGGGAGTGAGCGCGAAGTGAGCTCGGATCAGCTCACCAATTTTCTCTTCGCTCACCTTTCCCGTTCCAAAGGTATCCACCATGATGGAGACCGGCTCCGCGATACCAATGGCGTAGGCTAACTGGACCTCGACTTTGTTGGCCAGTCGCGCGGCGACGATGTTCTTGGCGATGTTCCGTGCCATATAGGAAGCGGAGCGATCGACTTTCGTCGGATCCTTGCCGGAAAAGGCTCCCCCGCCATGGCTTCCCACACCACCGTAGGTGTCGACGATGATCTTGCGGCCGGTTACGCCGCAGTCGCCCATGGGGCCGCCGATCACGAAACGTCCGGTGGGGTTGATGAAGTACTTCGTGTTCTTGTCGAGTAAGTTCGCAGGCACCACGTGCTTTATGACCTGTTCCTTAATATCCTCACGAAGGGTCTCGTTTTTCACGGACTCGGAATGTTGCGAAGAGATGACCACCGCCTCGATTCGGACGGGCCGACTCCCTTCGTACTCCACCGTCACCTGGCTCTTACCATCGGGACGCAGGTACTCGAGAATCTCCTTTTTCCTGGCTTCCGCCAGGCGCTGCACTAGCTTGTGCGCCAACATGATCGGCATGGGCATCAGCTCTTCCGTTTCGTCACAAGCGTAGCCAAACATCAGTCCCTGATCCCCGGCGCCGCCCGGATCGACGCCCTGAGCGATGTCGGGAGACTGCTCCTTGATGGCGGAGATGACTCCGCAGGTCTCGCAGTCGAAACCGAACTTGGCCCGGGTGTAACCTACATCGCGAATCGTGTTCCGCACAATCGCAGAGAGATCGGCGTAGGCTTTGCTCGTTATCTCACCGGCGATGATGGCGAGCCCGGTGGTCACCATGGTCTCGCAAGCGACACGAGAGTTAGGGTCATCCTTGATGAGGACGTCGAGTATCGCGTCCGAGATCTGATCCGCTATTTTGTCAGGATGGCCTTCGGTAACCGATTCGGATGTAAAAAGGTGCTTACCGTCCTTACTCATCTATGCCTCCATGTTGCTCTTGCTCTTTCGGATCGGCTGCGGCAAAGCTGTCTCTTGTAGCATACCCCTGAAGCCAGGTCAAAGTCGGCTCAAGAAGAGAGACGCGCCGACACCCAAGGGAAGCCGGTTTTCCGCTTCCCCGGTGGGCGGGCAGGACCAACCCCCCAGCTGCTTGAATCCCGGCTCTCTTTTAGGTTCAATCGGCTTCGAGTGCATCCGAGAACCCCAACTCCCCCGCGGCGCCCCTACCCCGGGCGAGCCGACCTCGCTCGCCGTACTCCCCGTTCCAGGAATCCAGATCGGCAATCCGGGTGGACCGTCTTCCGCGATCTCTTGGTTGCATCGGCTCTGTTTGCCATGGTGACGTTGGCGGTGACCTATCCCTTGGCTCTTCACCCGGCAAGCCTGGGACGCTTCGACAATGGAGACGCTCGGCTGAACGCCTGGGCGATGTCGTGGGTCGCCCATCAAGTGGTTCGAGATCCGATTCATCTTTTCGAGGCCAACACGTTTTACCCTCTGCCACGTACTCTGGCCTTCTCGGAGCACCTATTCGTGCCCGGCCTGATGACTCTGCCGCCTCTCTTGCTCACCAACGACCTCGTTCTGTCTTACAACTTGGTCTTGCTGTTCTCCATCTTCCTGTCGGCGCTGGGAATGTATCTGCTGACCTTCTCCCTCACCGGCAGCCGCCTGGCGGGCATTCTTGCCGGCATCTTCTTTTCGTTCGCACCTTTTCGATTCAACCGCCTGCCCCATCTTCAAATGCAGCTCTATGCCTTTCTTCCTTTGGCCCTCCTCTGTCTCCACCGTTTCCTGGAAACGGGCAAGCGCGTCTGGGCGTGGGGCTGCGCCGCCTTCTTCGTGTTACAGGTTCTCTCCGGAACGTATCTGGCGGCCATGGCCGCGGTGGCGCTCCTGGTCGCCGCTCTAATCCTCACTCCGGGCTCGGGAAGGTCGAGAAAGGAGCTCCAGAGCCTGGTGTTGGCATTCGGGGTGTCCGCGCTGTGCATCTACCCCTTCGCTCGTCCCTATCTATGGGTGAACAGCCATCTGGGCATCGAATGGGATCTTGCTGGAATAGGAACTATGTCGGCAACGCCGCAAAGCTATTTGGCGTCTTCCAGCCGCCTGTATCGCGCATTCACCGACGATCTGATCGAGGAGACGGAGAGTAGAGATTTCCTCTTCCCCGGCCTGACGCTTCCCGTTTTGGGATTGGTAGGATGGATCGTGCTACTCACCCGCCAGGGAGCGAATGCCCGTCCCCGAGCCACCGCGCTTTGCTACCTGGCCATCGCCTCGGCCGGCTTCCTGCTCTCCCTGGGGCCACACACGCCGCTCTACGGGTTTCTCCACGAGCATCTGATCTTTTTTCGGGGCCTTCGTGCACTGAGTCGATTCGCGCTGCTCCCGTTGCTCGGTCTCAGTCTGCTGGCGGGGCATGCGGTGGGCTGGCTTTTCGGAGATCGGGGTTGGTTGCACGACCGAAGGTGGGTGGCGTCGCTCATCGGTTTGTTCTTCCTCGCCGAGTCGACCGCCCTGCCCTATCCGTTCGAACCGTTCCGGGATGACCCTCCGGAGGTCTACGCCTGGTTGGCCGAGGAGGCGGAGCCCGGCCCCATGGTCGAGCTTCCCTTTCTCGTCCTCGACACCCGATACATGTTCTGGGCGAGACACCACGGGTTTCGCGCTACCTTAAACGGCGATAGCGGCTTCGTTCCCCCGTCTCACCGCTGGCTGAAGAATCTCTTCCTCCGGTTTCCTTCACCCGACTCGATCGCCACTTTGCAGAGACTGGGTGTTCGTTACGTCGTCCTCCACCTCGGTGCCTACCGGGACCAAGCTCTCATCCGTCTGCTGAATGGGCTGGAGAGCCACCGTGCCGAGCTCCTGAAAATCCGAGACTTCGGCCGCGACATGGTGGTCGAGGTGATCCCTCCCAAGAACGAGGCTTCGCCTCCCCACCCCCAGGTCGTCCTTCCCACCATCGGCGAGCCTTCTAGGAAAATCCCGGAACGAGAGAGTTCCGTCGAAGAAGTCATCATCTCCTTGGAGTCGCCCAGCCAAGTGACCGGGATCCGCTTGACGTACGGCCGTATCCCGCAGTCTCCCGTCACCAGGGTCGAGCTACTCCTGCCGGCCCGTCCCGGTGACTCAGCTGACGATGACGACGGGTGGGAGGAGGCATGGATCAGCCCACCGGATTGGCCGGCGCTGACGGAGCTCATACTCGGGCTGCTCGAGCATCCCGCTCAGGGATCGCAAACCCTGAGCTTCCAGGTGCCCGAATCCTTCCAAACGTTTACTACCGACACCGTCAAGCTTCGTCTGACCGGTTACCAGGGCCCTCCCGACGTGGCCGCCATCGAGATTCTCGGGGCGGACGATCCCAGCTGAAAACAGGGAACCGGTGGATGACTCGGAATCCCATCGACTGGTAGAACTAGCAAATCGACCGTGGGTCGTGAAGCGCCCAAGAGCAGCCTGGTGGGGACATTCCTGAGATACAATGGTCGTCTCGGCGAACGGATGAAAGAGCGCGAAGTTTCTGAGACCGGCAGCGACCCGACCCCGTTGGAGAGCCGGCTGAAGCTGGAAATTCAGCCCCAGCCGGACGCCACCACTTGCGGGCCCACGTGTCTGCAGGCCGTCTACCGATACTATGGCCTCGATCTGTCGCTCGAGCGGGTCATCCAGGAAGCCGGCCGTCTTCCGGAGGGCGGAACGCTTTCCGTGCTCTTGGCTTGCCACGCTCTCGAGCATGGCTTGAGAGCCACCATCTACACGTACAATCTCCAGATCTTCGACCCGACCTGGTTTGGCCCGGACGAGCCCGACTTGGCCGAACGACTCGAAGCTCAAAGGGCCTTCAAAAGGTCGGAGAGACTCACTCTAACAACGGACGCCTATCTGAATTTCCTCGAGCGAGGCGGTTCGATTCGTTTCCAGGATCTCACGCCGGCTCTCATCCGGAGATACCTCAAACGGTCCACTCCGATTCTCACCGGACTCAGCGCCACCTATTTGTACCGATCCGCCCGAGAATGGGGACCCGACGACGAGTACGATGACGTGAGGGGAGAGCCTTCCGGCCATTTCGTGGTTTTGTGTGGATACCATAAGGAGCAACGCCGGGTCCTGGTTGCCGATCCCTGGTTCCCCAATCCGATAGCAGAGGGCCATTACTACCAGGTTAGTATCGATCGGCTGATTGGAGCGATTCTCTTGGGCATCCTGACTTATGACGCGAATTTCCTTATCCTGGAACCCTCTCGCCGAGCTCCCTCGACTCCATGCCCAGCCTGATCGTCGTCGACAACCCCAAGCACTGGCCGTTCGATATCCCCGGAGTGGAAGTCGTCGACGCTCGCACTTACCTTACCCATCAGGAATACGGTGAAATTCGCGGCGTGAAAGTCTTCAACCTATGCCGATCGTACCGGTATCAGAGCGTCGGCTACTACGTGACGCTGCTGGCGGCGGCGCGAGGACACAAACCCCTGCCCAGCATCGCAACCGTCCAGGATCTGAAGACCCAAAGCGTCATTCGATCCGTTTCCGAGGAGCTCGACGAACTGGTGCAGAAGAGTCTGGCGACGATTCAGTCGAAGCGGTTCCCCTTCAGCATCTATTTCGGCCGGAACCTGGCCAGGCGCTATGACCGACTGGCCTGGCATCTATTTAGCCTCTTTCCGGCGCCACTCCTCCGTGCCCAATTCGTTCGCAACGACAAGTGGCAGCTCCGCACCGTCCGGGCCATAAGCACCGACGAGGTTCCCGAGAGTCATCGTCTGTTCCTGCTGCAGGCGGCGACGGACTATTTTGCCGGACGGCGAGCTCGACCGCCCAAGAGGTTCACCGCGAAGTACGACGTTGCCATCCTGGTCGACCCCTCGGAGGAGACCCCGCCATCGGACGAAGCCGCCATCAAGCGGTTCATCAAGGCCGGAGAGGGAATGGGCCTGCGCGTCGAGGTCATCGAGCGTGATGACTACCCCAGAGTGGCGGAGTACGACGGGCTCTTCATTCGAGCCACCACCGCGGTCGACCACCATACCTACCGGTTCGCCAGACGGGCGGCGGTGGAGGGTCTGGTGGTGATCGACGATCCGGAATCTATCATCAGGTGTACGAACAAGGTCTTCCTGGCGGAGCTGCTGGCTCGCCATCGCATCCCCACGCCCAAGACCATGGTCATCCATCGCGACAACGTGCAGAACATCGTAAAGGAATTGGGGCTTCCCTGTGTTCTAAAACAACCCGACAGCTCGTTCTCCCGGGGCGTGGTCAAGGTCGACAGCGAGGCAACCCTGTCGGAGCAAGTGGAGAACTTCTTGTCAGACTCCGAACTGGTCATCGCCCAAGAGTTCCTGCCCACTCCTTTCGACTGGAGAATCGGTGTCCTCGACGGAAAGCCTCTTTACGCCTGCCAATACTTCATGGCGCGAGGGCACTGGCAAATCTACAAGCACGCCGTGTCGGGGGCACCCAAGGAAGGAGACTTCAAGACGCTGCCCGTCGAGCTGGCGCCCCGCCGGCTCACGCGAACGGCGCTGAAGGCGGCCAATCTCATTGGCAATGGACTCTACGGCGTCGACCTCAAGGAGATCGGAGACGAGTGTTATGTCATCGAAGTGAACGACAATCCGAGCATCGAGTCGGGAGTCGAGGACCAGGTTCTTCGCGAGGAGCTCCACCAGCGCATCATGAGCGTCTTCCTCCGCCGAATCGAACTGAAGAAGATGGGTATTCCTGTCGAATGAGATCTTCCAGGCCTCTCCACCTGTTCGAGGGTTTCGGTGTCGAGCTGGAGTACATGATCGTGGACCGGGATTCGCTTGCCGTGCTCCCGGTCTGTGACGACCTGTTGTGGGCCTCGGCGGGAGCTCCGGTGTCGGAGGTGGAGCGTGGAGTCTTCGCGTGGTCCAACGAGCTGGTTCAACACGCCATCGAGGTAAGAAACACCGAACCGGTGCCGCAACTAGCTCCCTTGGCCTCGGGCTTCCAAGCCGAGGTGCGTGCCCTGAACCGTGCCCTGGAGCCGTTCCATGCCAGGCTCATGCCGGGTGGGATGCACCCTTGGATGGATCCGGCGCGAGAGACCCACCTGTGGGAGCACGAGTATCAGGAGATCTACCAGAGCTTCCATCGCATCTTCAATTGCCGGACTCACGGTTGGGCCAACGTGCAGAGCGTGCAGCTCAATCTGCCCTTCGGAAACGAGGAGGAGTTCGGCCGACTCCATGCCGCGGTGCGGCTCCTCCTTCCCATCCTACCTGCTTTGGCCGCCAGCTCCCCGATCATGGAGGGGAAGGTCACCGGCCTCAGCGACAACCGGTTGGAGATCTCCCGGACCAGCGCTGCCAAGATAGCCGCCATCACCGGCCGGATGATCCCGGAGCCGGTATTCTCTTTCAGCGATTACCAGACGATCATTCTTCAAAGGATGTACCGGGACATCTCCCCCTATGACCCGAAGGGGGTTCTCCAACACGAATGGCTCAACGCGCGAGCCGCCATCGCCCGATTCGACCGGAGCGCCATCGAGGTTCGCCTCATGGACATACAGGAGTATCCGGCCGCCGACATCGCCATCTGTCGAGCCGCCACCGGGGTACTGCTCGCCTTGGTCGGCGAACGATGGACCAGCCTGGCGCTCCAGCAATCTTGGGAAACGGAACGATTGGAGAGCATCCTTCTGGCAACGGTGCGAGATGCCGACCGGGCCGTCATCACCGATCGCGCCTATCTCGAGGCCTTCGGCTTCCCGGGCGCCCGGTCGACGGCAGAGGAGCTTTGGCGACACCTGGCAAGAGAACTGGACATAGCCAGTGAGCCGCTCCAGCTCATCCTCGATAGAGGTCCTCTGGCTCGCCGCCTCCTCGCCGCCTTGGGCGACCATCCTGACCGCAGCAGGTTCCAGACGGCCTATCAGGAGCTCTGTCATTGTCTCGAGTCTGGAACGCCTTTCGGGGGATCGGGTGATCGGAAGGACGGGCGCACTACTGGTGCTCCGGACACCGCCGAGATCACTCGACCACCACGAGAAGAATGACAGGGAGGGACGTCTTCCATGGGATTTCTAGAAACACTGCCCATCTGGTTCTTGGCTGGACTCATTTTCTCCCTCAGGATTTTCGATGTTTCACTCAGCACCATGCGAACCATCTCGGTTGTCACCGGCCGGATCCGATTCTCGGTGTTCCTCGGCTTCGTCGAGATCCTGGTGTGGGTAACGGCTATCTCCCAAGTCATTCTGCGGGTCAGAGAGCATCCGGTGCTGGCAGTGGCGTACGCCGCCGGTTTCGCCACCGGAAACGCCTTCGGCATCGTCCTGGAGCGCAAGCTCGCACTGGGACGGTGCGTCCTTAGGCTGATCTCGCCTCGGGGAGAGTCCATCGCCGAGGCGATCGGCCCTTTCGGCGATATTGTCGGCACTTTTCGAAGCGAGCACCGGGGAGTGACCAAGACGCTGGTCTTCGCGACCCTGGCCCGCCGAGACCTTCCCGCCGCCCTAGAAAGGGCGAAGGAGATCGATCCCCACCCTTTTTACGTCGTGGAGCGCTTTTCCGAGACGAGCCAATTGGGCCCCTTGCCCCATCCCACCGGTTGGCGAGCGGTCTTCAAGATGAAGTAGGGGGGCCGAACTCATACCCGAGCCTCCGGCGAACCTCCTGGAGACGCTCCATAAGATCTTTTCGATTCTCCGCCCCGACGTTGACGATGCCGTAACGGTAGCTCACGCCGTCCTCGAGTCTCTCGAAATCAGAAAGCACCTGGCCGGTCTCACACTCGTTCCATATAAGCGTCGAGGGAAACCCGGACTCGACTTCTTCGATGAGCTCCCCATGGGGAGCGTGGATCACTCGGACCGGCTGGAAAACGCGCAACGGGAAGCTGGAAGCAACCCGGAAATCGCCCCTGCCACGGAGGATCACGGGTTTCGCACCGGTGGCGACCGCCAGAGCGACCTGGTAACCGTTGATGCCGTCGACCTTCTGGTAGAGGTCCGCAAACTGTCCACAAAGTCGGGGATTGACTTCGACGATCGAGACGCGATCCCGCTCCTCGTCGAAGATCATCTCGATATTGAAGAGCGAATTCGTGAGCCCGAGTTGCCTGATGACCCGCTCCGCCACGTCCACCATGCGGTCCTGAACCTGCGCCGGCAGAGACGAGGGGTAGTCGAATCTCACGAAACTGTCCGTCCCCTCATGCTTCACCGAGTCCACGATTCCCAGCATCTCTACTTTGCCGTTGACGCTGACCCCTTCTACCGTCGCCTGCCGGCCGCGCAACAGTTCTTCAGCGATGAAGTAGCTTCCGGTGATTTCGAAGCTCGTCAGCTCGCGAACGAGCTGGTTGAAAATGAAGACGTAGTTCTCGATAAACTCCTTCACCGCCGCGCTCTCCAAGAAGGCCGCTAGCTCATCAGGGCCGTGGATTTGGCGCGTCATGACAGAGAAAGCGCCTTTGACCGGCTTGATGTAGCAGGGGTAGTCGATTTTCCTTAAGACGTCGTGGTAGTCCTTCGGATCGACGAGGCGAAAATCGGCAGTCGCCTTGGGAGCCGCTTCTCTTTGTGCCAGCCGGGAATAGTACTTGTGCGAGCACCGCATGATGGTTTCCGCCGAAGAGCCCGGCAAATCAAGCCGGGAGGCTATCGCTCCCGCCACCGTGGCCCCCGGGTAGTCACTCGAGCTCATGACACCGTCGATTTCACCTCTATACGTCTCGGCTGCTCTTGCGATAAAGGATAGGATGTCGTAGTCCCACGGACAGTCTTCATCCCGCGGCTCGGCAAAGGTCACTTCGAACTGTTCCCCCCGCTGGGGTCGACTGGTAGACAACTGTTTGCGGTCAACAGCGTTCGGGAAGACCAGCAGCACCTTCTTCACGTCCTCATGCTAGCTCTTCTGGTCACGGGCAGTCGAGGCCACTTATCCGGGTCATTTCTTACAGTCCGTCCCCACCGCCGGCCCGAGGCAGGAACCAGATCCTGCGAGCCCAGCAAGAACGGAGACGGCGAACCGGAGGGTGGTTAGTGGTTCGTCTGCAGAAGAGGAAATCCGGGCGTAGAAACGGATTCGATCGCACCCTTCACTCGATAGTAGAGGATACCCTCGACGCCGAATCGGCTCCAGAGATCGATGGCTCCTTGGGATCCTGCCACCAACCCAGCGGTGGACAGCGCGTCCACTCTCATCCCCTCGCCCACATTCCCCACCACCGTGGCGGAGACAGAGTCTCGAACCGGCCACCCCGTACTCGGATCGATAATCTGCGAGAGCCACTCTCCCTCGACCTGGAAACCCTGCTGGTCGCTTCCCGACGTGGAGACGCAACCTTGGTGAATCTCGAACGTGGCAGGCCGCACTGCATTCCTGATAGTGAAAGCAGTTGTCCTGGAATCCTCTTTGTTGAAGAGACACACACTGCTCTCCCCTAGATCGACGACCGCCCAGATAGCACCCGCCGCCTCGAGCGTGGAGAGGGCGCGATCCACTGCATAGCCCTTGGCGATTCCTCCCAGATCGATCTCCACTCCGTTTTGCCCCAGCCAGAGCGTGCTCGCCCGTGGGTCCAATCTGAGATGCCGGAATCCCACCTTCGCCCGGGCGATGGCGAGCTCGCCGGGGCCGGGAACGGCGGGATCTCCGCGATGGAAGCCCCAGAGCCTCACCAAGGGTCCGACGGTGGGGTCGAAAGCGCCTCGCGAGGCCTCGGCAATGCGCATCGACTCGGCGAGAACCTGGAATGTGGACTCGGAGACCACCAGGGGAAAGGCTACCGGTTGCCGATTGATCCGACTGAGCTCACTGTCCTCCCGGTAGAGGCTCATGAGGAGATCGACCCCTTCGATTTCTTGATAGGCCTGGCTGATGGCCTTATCGAGCTCCCGCTCCTCGAGTCCGCAGGCCTCGAGAGTAGTGACCGTCCCCATCACGTAGAAGGACTGTTGGCGACAATACGGAGAGTCGAATGACGACGCTGCGCCGATTATCCAGAACAAAAGCAGGAGAAAAGGAAACACGATTTCCCTTCACGCTCAAGAAATGGATCTTGCCGATCCCAACGAGACGAGCTTATCGTCGTCGTCGAGCTCCCGCGGCACCAGCCCCTCTCCGGCGACAGCCCGTCCGTTGGGGCGATGAGACGACGAGCTACACCAAAGCCCCCACCCGATGATGCAGATCAAGACGCCCAGAAAGCTCTGCAGGCCGAGGAAGCCCAGCACTTTTACCAGTGCCAGCTCGGGACTCACGAAGCGAACGAGCCACCCTCCCGCTTCCGAAGTGATGGCGGCGGTAAAGGTGCCCCAGATGAACACAAGCTTCACGCCCTTGCCAAACGGCGCAAAAATGACCAGATGGGTCAGAAGAAGAAGTACCACCGCCATCATCGCCAGGTGTGCGTGAGTGACTTCCACCATCGAGCCCACCGTGCGCGGAGGCAGGAATCCCTCTTCCGAGCCGTTGTAGTACGCGACCACCGAACCTGGACTGAGACCCATCTTCGAGAGGTAGAGAGCGAGGTTGGTTACCCAGAATCCAGAAAGCAGCACCAGCGTGAGACCGATGGTCAATCGCATCAGGGGATGATTTTGAAAGCCGCCCGATTCCATGTATTTCACGATTCGTTTTCTCCAACCAGAACCGCATGGAGGGCGAGGGCCCGGCGGACGGTGGCCGCCAAGGCTCGCACGGTAAGCGTGGCGCCGGTGACCCGCACCAGATCGCGGCCCACCATCAGGTCGTCGCTGAGGTTCTGATCGTTCAATCGATCCAACCAACTCTGTCTGACCTTGTAATCTTCCGGCTCGTAAAACGCGAGAATCTCCACTCGCCGCACGCTGCCATCTGGCTTCACCAGAACCATCACCGTCTCCGTTACGGTCCGCACCACGTGAGTGTCGAAGAAGGCTGCTCCCGCCGGCTTACCCTGGGCGTCGAGCCCGACATAGTAGCTGACGATCTTCGAGGGGAGTTGCGCCCGCGCCATCTCTTCGACCTTTTCGGCCTGGGCGTCGGTCAGAAAAGCCGACTTCCTCTCGATCCCGCCGCCGGGAAAGGCCTCCTGCAGGGCTTGCTTCTGCGTTTTGTAGAGCCCGGCTACCAGCTCTCCGGGAAGGATCGCCAGAACCACTACCACTAGAACTGGTAGCCGATGCCGACGTTCCATTGGTTCGTCCCCGCTCCCGCCCGATTCCCAAAGTCCTGGTAGTCCAGCTTCAGCACCACGCCGGACAGCGGCTTGAGCTCGAAACCGACGGTGAAAACGGACCGATCGTTGGCCGGATTCCTCTCGAAGCCGCGCGGCACTTCCGCCTGCGTGTCGTACTCCTCGTAGCGCAGGAAAGGACTGACGGACCAAGCCGAGTCAGCCGCTACTCCCAACAGATCGTAGGCCGCCTCCACATACCATCCGGCGAGCTCCGAGCCGACCGACGACCTCCCGGTGAGCCCGAGGCTCTCGTTGATGAGCGCCGCGTCACCCACGCTCCCGCCCGCGTAGAGCCCGCGGAGCTGGAGTCCTCGATAGGTGTACTGAGCATGGATGTCGAAGAGATGGACGTCTCCCCCGATCTCCGCACCGGTCGGCGTGAGCTCTCCCTGCCCCGATCCACCGAGAAAGAAACTCCCCCCCATCAGGAGACCGGGAAAGCCGGTGAGATCGAGTCGACCCGTCCAGGCGAAGTCCTCGGCAAGAGATCTCGCGCCCTTCTGGCGGCCCCCTCGCAGTCCGGAGCCGGAAGAAAAGCCGGCACTGTTCAGACCGGCCACCACATAGGAACGATAGGTGAAGGGGCCGACGTCGCCGAAGACACCCCCACCGTTCTCGCGCCAGGTGGTGGGGATGATCACGTTCTCCACCTGCGGCCGTGTCGCCCCATAGAAGATGGTCGGTTCATGGAGCTCGTTCAGAAAACCCATAGGGATGAGAACCATGCCGCCTCGGAAATTGGCTTCGGGACGATAAAGGAAATCAACGTAGGCGAACTCCACCGAGACCGAGCCTCCTAGCTCGGTCGAGGCATGTTCGAACTCGAGCTCCGAGTTGAAGAGGAAGCGTTCGTTCCATTTGTAGCCCAGGTAGACGATGGCCCTGAGGAAATCAAACTGATTCAACTTCCCCGAGGCCGTTCCATCGTCGTTCTCGGTGGAAAAGTCCTGGAGCACTGCCTCGCCGTAGCCTCCTAGGGATGCGCCGCGCTCCACTCCGTAGATCTTGGAGGCCGAGGGTGCCAAACCGTAGCGGCCGGTCAACGGCTCTTCCTCGGTCACTTGCCCCAACTGGAGTCTTTCGAGCTCCTCACTCAGAAGCTGGAGCTGCCGTTCCAGCTCGTCGATCCGATCTTCGTCAGATGGTTGTTCTTCCGAAACCTGCTCTCCCTGCTTCGTTTCGCTTTCCGCCGCCAGAGGGCCGGAAAACGAAAAGAGCAACATCCAAAGACTGATGAGGAAGGCGAGGCCGCCCCCCGCCTTCGTCCGTACGCCATGCCACATGAAATTCACCTCGCTATCCTCTGCTGGGTCTGTGCTACGCCATGCCACATGAAATTCACCTCGCTATCGGCTCCCTAGCCGATAAAGCGAAATTGAAATTCATTTTCATCACATTCGGACTCCTTCGCCTTCCTCACGGAAAAGAGCGTCTGCTAGGGCGACGACCTGGGGCGGGAACCGGTTGCGGCCTTGGTGGCGACCACCTTGTTCTTCTTGGTGCGGGACGGTGCGTCGTTCCGTCCGCGTCTCTGATCGCACTTCTGGCAGACGCCGAATATCTGGTGCCGGTGAGAATCTATGGTGAACCCATAGGCGTCGGCAATCTCGTCCTGGAGATTCTCGATCTCGGGGCTCACGAACTCGATGATGGTGCCGCATTCGATGCAGATCATGTGATCGTGATGCGAGTGCTTGTAGTGATGCTCGAAACGAGTGAGGCCATCCTTCAGCTCGATGGACTCAGCCAGTTTGGCGTCGCAGAAGAGTTTGAGCGTCCGGTAGATGGTGGTGCGACCGATCTCCCGGTGTTTGCGATGAATCACCCGGTATAGATCGTCGACCGTCATGTGGCCGCCCGTCTCCAGAAAATATTGCAGGATGACCTCTCGCTGGCGAGAGTGCTTGAGCCCGTTGTCGGCGAGATAGTGCTCGAACACGCGAAACTCCTCGCGGGTCGGGGAAGAATTACCCGCCGGCATCTCGTCCTTCGCCTTGCCGCGGCTCGCGGAGCACGTAGATCTCCTTCGCCAAAGCCTCTTCGATGGCCAGCTGCGTCTCGTCGCACTCCAGCACGAATGCGGGAGAACGCTGGTGCAACTTCACCCTCACCCCGGGAGTGAAACCGAAGGCAGATAGTTTGTGTAGCCTGGCGTGGTTCTTGGTGTTCACATAGGCGACCCGCGCCGTCTCGCCGGTGTGCATTTGATTGGCGCTCACCACCACCGCCTCGATGCTTCGCTGCGCCTCGAGACAACAACGCCCCTCGGGAATGGGTCGGCCGTGAGGACATTGGCGCGGGTGACCGAGCAAGGTGCAGATGCTCTCGGTAATGCCGGGAGCGACGAGATGCTCGAACTCGCAAGCATTGACCTCCATCTCGAGCATGGGCATGCCCAGGATGTCGTTCACCAGCCGCTCCGCCAACCGGTGGCGGCGAATGATGGCCCGGGCCCGACTCCGTCCCACCTCGGTGAACGCCAGGGAACCGTCGTCGCGTTCCACGACCTGGCCGCGCCTCTTGAGCTCCTCGATCAATTCTTCGGTGAGCGTTACGTCGGCCACGCGGGCCAAATCCTCTCGGCGCGTCGCCCCCCTCTCATCCTCCGTCCACAGAGCCTCCAAGACTTCCTCGAGGACCCTGTCTTGGGGCCGGTGTGTTTGATTCCAATCGGCTAGCGGTGTCTCTTTCATAGCTCGAAGCCCGTCCAACGCAAGAAGAAGTTCACGCCGGCGCCCACCACCACCGCGTAGGGAATGATGAAACCCGCCATGAGCGCCGCCTTACGGAAATCGTGTTCCTTGACCATGACCAGGAAATTGGCGACGCAAGGCACGAACAAGGTCATGGTCACCAGGGAGACGACGATTTGGGTGTGATCCATCAGACCTTGCCGCGCCAGATCGAACAAGCCGGCCGCTCCGTAGTCACGACGCAGGAAGCCCATGACGAAGGCCTCGCCCGCCTTGGCGGGCAGCCCCAGCAACCCCACCACCACCGGCTCGGCCGCCCGCACGATGAAGGGGAGAATGTGCAGACGATCCAAGACAAAGAGGGCGATGGTGCCCAATACGAATAAAGGCACCGCTTCCCGGAGGAACCAGCGGACGCGGCTCCACGTCTTTCGAGTCAGGTTCCCCCACGCCGGAAGCCGCATCGGTGGAAGCTCCACCATGAAGTCGGAACGGCGTCCGGGAATGATCCGGTCGGCGATCCACCCCACCATCAGAAGCTGCGCCAGTAGGATTCCGAACAGGAAAAGCACCGCTCCGAACGAGATCCAGGCCAGCATTCCCAGCACCACACCGAGCTGAGCCGCACAGGGCACCCCCAGAGCGAGCAGCAGCGTCGCGAGAAGCCGCTCCTTGCGAGTGGAGAGAATGCGGGTGGTCAGTGTCGCCATGGTCACACAGCCCAGTCCCAGCACCATGGGGAGCACTGCCTTTCCGTTGAGTCCCATGAAACGAAACATGCGATCGGCGAGCACGGCGAGCCGGGGAAGGTAACCACTGTCCTCGAGAAAGCCGAAGGCCATGAAGAAGGTCGTCACCACCGGCAATACGATGGCCACCGAGTAGGTAAGTCCCATCGATATCGCCCCGTAGGGTCCCACCAGAAGGTCTCTGATGAAGGCGATGGGAAGCAGACGTTCGACGAGCCAGGCGACGCCGGGCACCAGGTAGGCTCCGAAGACCGTTTTCTCGAGAAAATCCACCGCCGTGCCGGCCCCGAACACCCCCACGAAGTAATACATGAAGAGGAGCACGCCGAGGAGAATGGGAAACCCGGTGAATGGCTCGCGACACCAGCGGCCGAGTCGGTCCGCGAGCTCTGAGACTTCCCCGACCTTCACGCGCCGAAGCATCCCGACCGTGGAGTCGACCCACTGGCTACGGGCTTGAACGATGACGGCCGCCGCCGACCGTCGGTGCCTCTGCTGGTAGAGGTCCAGAGAGTGGGTGATGGAACGAACGCGGTCCTCCCCGGCTAGGCCGGGCAGCGTGCCTGTGATCCCTTCGTCCCGGGAACAGAGCCACTCGGCGAAGAGTCCCAAGGGAAGCTCCCCGCCACCCGGGACGTTGCGTTGGAGCTCGGCGAGCACCGCCGCGAGCTCCGGCGATGGATTACGTGGAACGGCGGGCGTCGCCAGGGCACGCTCCAAATCGCTCATTCCGTGGCCCTCGGTCGCCACCGTTTCCACCACCGGGACCCCGAAGAGCCGGCTGAGTCCTTTCACGTCGACCTCGATGCCACGTTTTCGTGATTCGTCCGCCATATTGAGATCCAACACGGTGGGCAGACCGAGCTCCACCAGCTGGCTCAACAGGAGCAGAGTTCGGCGAAGATTCTTGGCGTCGGCCACCACCAGGACGATGTCCGGTCGCTCTTCGAGGAGAATGTCCCGAGTGACGCGCTCGTCCTCGGACTGCGGAACCAAGGAATTGACTCCCGGGGTGTCGACCACCTCATAGGCTTTACCCTCGATCTGCGCCGCACCACGCGCCAGCGCCACGGTGGTCCCTGGATAGTTGGAGACGTAAACGTATTGGCCGGTCAGTCGATTGAAGATAACGCTCTTCCCGACATTGGGGTTCCCCACCAGCGCGATCTTGGGTCGGTGGCCCCGGACTCTTACTTCGCCGGGAGGCGGGGCAACGACGGGAGCCGACGGGGAGGCGGCGGTGGCAGGAACGGTGGCTTCGGGCGACACGGGTCGTCGGTCTTTCAGGCCTCTCGGGCCTTATTGAAAATGAAACCCGATTTCAATTTCATGGCTCAGTGTACCGAACGCCAGCCCGGACTGTCAAGCCCTCAATAGGCGATGCGGACGTGGAGCCGAAGACGGTCCTGGCGTAGGCCTTAGGCGAACTGCTAGGATTTCTGTTCCATGATACAGGCAGTGCTCCTGGCCGCCGGACGCTCGACTCGCACCTACCCGCTGACCGCCACGCGCCCCAAACCCCTGATCCCGCTACTGGGACGGGCGTTGTTGGAGCACCTTCTTCTTCAAATCGAAGGCTGGGTGGATGAAGCCATCCTGGTGGTTGGATATCGAGCCGATGCCATTCGCAACCATCTTGGTTCACGCTTCGGCTCCCTTCCGCTCCGTTACCTCGAGCAGCGAGAGCAGCGGGGGACGGCCGACGCACTCTGCCAAGCCACCCCGCTGATCAAGGAACGCTGCCTGGTTCTGAACGGAGACGATCTCTACCATCGCCACGACTTGCAGGCGCTGTCCCGGCACCGGATCGCCATTCTGGTGACTCCCGTCCCCGACCCGGAGAATCGGGCGGTGGTGACGATCGCCGGAGACCAGGTAGCCGAGATCGTGGAGAAGCCTCGCTCCGCCCCGTCGAACTCACTGGCGAGTGTGGGTGCGTATATGCTGGAACGCGAGTCTTTGGACAAGCTGGGACAGGTGCGGCCCAGCTCCCGCGGAGAGCTGGAGCTTCCTGACTTCATTCAAATGCTCGCCCGCGCATCGGTGGTGCGATACCACCGGATCGAGCGCTACTGGTTGCCGCTCACTTACTCCTGGGACGTCCTTCGCATCACCCTTTTCCTCCTGGAAGACGACGCGCGGGCACGCGAGTTCGGGGTGGTGGTTCCCAGTCCCGCGGAGCTTCGGGAAAGGCGAGACATCCATCTGGGAGTGGGGACAACGATCGAGGGCCCCGTCCTCCTGGGAGGTGGAGTTACGCTGGGAAGCTTCTGCCGGCTGCGGGGACCGGCGGTCATCGCCGAAGGGTGTACGCTCGGTGACCGCGTGGAGCTGGATCGTTCGGTTCTCTTTCGGGGAGCTCGGGTCTCGGACCTCGCCGTCGTTTCTCACTCCGTCCTGGGGGAGCTGGTTCGCATCGGGGCCCAAACGAGACTGCTGTCCGACCCCTCCCCTGGCCGAACCATCGGCGTCGACCTGAAGGGAAGCACCATCGACACCCGTCTCCATCGACTAGGCCTGGTGGCCGGAGATCGGGCGGTGGTGCCACCGGGCAGCGAGGTCCCAGCCGGAAGACTCCTCGACGCCGGAGCGTCCTGGGTCTAACGGAGCCAGCCGGGCGGAACACCGGCCCGGCGGGCATCTTCCCGGAGCTGCCTCAGGGCCTCACTCGCCGCATCGAGCTCCGCCTGGGATTGAGCGACCATGCCCTGAAGCTGCTCTACGGAGGTAATGACCGCCTGGTTGTTCTCATCCACGAAATAGGCACCCGTAGTCAGATGGAGCTTGCTGAGAAGCTCGTGGCGCTTCCGCGCCTCTTCCAACCGTTCGCGCGCCTCACTGTTCCTCCGGCGCCATTCCATCTCCTGCTGGGCGCGATCCGCTTCCGTGGAGGCGCGCGGCCCCGATTCCTGTGGTGCGGGGGCGGCCGTTCCGACTAGCGGCGGAGACGGCTGGTCGTCCGCTTCGCCCGCACCGACCTCCCCAATCACCAGCTGAGCCTTCTCCCCCCGTTTCCGGTTGTCATCACGACGCTCTTTCTCCTGCCGCGCCACGTCCGCCAGCGCCTGGCCGAGAGCCAGAGCCGGAAACAGGAGCAACACAAGGGCGAGATTCACCCTGGTCATGTTGCCTCCGTCCGTATTCAGTTGTGTTGGGATTAAATTTAGGATACCAGGTTCGGATCGACCTGTCTAGTCTCCCGACATGTGTGGGAAAAACGTGTCACGACGATGTCTCCCGCTTGAATCCACCCAGGCGATCCAGCGCTAGAATCAAGG
>DATDRI010000440.1:0-2750 GCA_035291825.1 Vicinamibacteria bacterium
CTTTCTTAATGGATTCGCCCGACCGGAGTCGGGGTAAGGTGTAGACTCTGCGCTGGCAAAACAAAAAAGCCACAGGGTGTTTGCTCTCTCCCTGTGGCGCCCGTGTTTTCTAACCAAGAAGAAAAACTACACTTTACAAGAGAGAATATAGCACGGAGCGAGCCCGAGTGCCAATGGGAAATTGACCCGCCGGAGAGGAGCTGCCTGAACCGTCCCGCCGGTTTCATTTGAGGGGGCACCTCCGCGAGACTAGACTGAGGCTTCTGGAGCCAGCGCGGCCTCGAGATCCCAGGATGCCCCCCCGCCTGCCGACGGTTTTCGTATCGCACGGGGCTCCCAGTCTCGTCTTGGAGAAGGACGACCCCACCCACCGCTTCCTCATCGAGCTCGGCCGGACACTCCCGCGCCCGAAGGCGATGGTATGCGTCTCAGCGCACTGGGAATCCCCTCGGCCTCGGGTAACGGCCCATCCACGCCCACCCACTATCCATGACTTCGTGGGATTTCCGGACGAGCTTTACCAGATGCGCTATCCCGCTCCGGGCGCGCCCGAGCTCGCCCGAACCGTCTGTCATCTCCTGGAGCTCTCCGGGCTCGGCCCGAGTCTGCTGGATGAAGAAAGAGGGCTCGATCACGGCGCCTGGGTGCCCTTGAGCCTCATGTATCCCGCCGCCGACATCCCGGTGATTCAAGTGTCGGTGCAGACCGCCGCCGATCCCCGCCACCATCTGAAGATCCGCCGTGCTCTCGAGCCGCTCCGCGACCAAGAGACCCTCATCCTGGGAAGCGGGGGAGCCACCCACAATCTTCGGGAGGTCGGCCGATGGGATGCACAGGGTGCACAGGGTGCACAGGCCGCTCCGCCCTCCTACGTCCGTGATTTCGATGGGTGGCTCCATCAATCCATCTCGGAGGGGAACCTGGAGGCGTTGCTCGACTACCGCAAGGTGGCGCCCGATGCCACGCGGAATCACCCCACCGAGGAGCACTTCTTGTCTCTCTTCGTCCCCTTGCGCCGCGGGCGAGGACGCCCGGGGAAAGCAGCTTCATCGCGGCATCGCCTACGGCGTCTTGTCGATGGCGGCTTATGGCTGGGGGATTGAGCTTCTAGGGCATGGAATTGGCACCGAGGAAGTTGTTTAAAATGAGATACTTAGCTACAGGAATGTGAAGCAACCCCTCCGAAAAAATACTCTATCCCATTCTAAACAATAGACTTAGAACGGCGGTTGATTTGACAACTGGACTACTTATACTTAAATTACACCTATGGGCGGAGCTGGTTCCGCATATCGATGGAGGGGACGATGTCGATGAAAACCGAGTGCATTCATGAAGACCTAATAACCGAAACAGATACGGAACAAGCGAACGAGCTCTCTGTGGCCGAGCTCGACGAAAGGCTGGAGCAAGCGGTCCAGGAAAACGAACAGACGGAGCGGCTTATTTGCGAGTACCTCTTGGCGATGCGCGAGCGACGGGGTTACGAGAAATTCGGGTTCAGCGACATCTACTACTACGCGGAAGGACGCTTCGGATTTTCCGCTCGCAAGACCCGTTACTTACTCCACCTCGGGCAACAGCTCCGAAGGCTTCCCCGCATCAGGGAGGCCCTCGCCCAGGGTCGTCTCGGCTGGACAAAGGCCAGTCGCATCGCGCGGGTCGCCACCACCGAGGACGAAGTGATGTGGCTCGACTCCGCTCTGTCTCTGTCCGTCCGCGAGCTTGATCGAAAAATCAACGAGGGAAGAGACGCGATGGGAGTGAAAATCCGCGCCTGGCTCACCAAAGATCAGGCGGCCGTGTGGGAGAACGCTCTCGAAGTCTGCCGCCGCATGACCGGAGAGGATCTGGAGGTCGGACGCTGCTTGGAGCTCATTGCGGGAGAATTCTTAGCGACCTACGCTTACCTCGCCTACCGAAAAGAAGAAAACGAGTGCTGCGAAGACACGAGTCTCGCGGAGGAGCAGGACGCAGAAGACCCCCCCTCCGATGAGGAGGCCGGGGCCGCAGAGCTCCAGGTTTGCCCCGACAACGACGACCTTCCTTTCCCCACGGTGATCGCCGACTACGGCAAGACCTGGCGCTATGTGTTAGAGAGGGACGCTTACCGCTGCCAGTACCCGGACTGCGGTGCGCGCGATCAGCTTCACGTGCACCACATCCGGTTCCGAAGCCGCAGTGGAAAGAAGAGTCAAGCCTGGAGCAACTCGCCTCAGAATCTAGTGACGGTCTGCGTTTTTCACCACCGCATGATCCACGGGGGAACGATCGGCGTCGAGGGCCAAGCACCCTCGGAGCTCACGTGGCGTCGCCCGACGCTCATGGAGAACGCCTTGAGGCGCTATGGTAGCGAGGCTACCGACCCCGTTGGCGGAATGGTTCGGGAGCCGGAGCCCGTCTACAGGGTAATCGAGGCTCGTCTCGACCTCGTCTCGGCGCTTGTCTCCGCCTACTAACCTCGGCCCTCCGCGGCGAGTAGCAGAATTCAAGGGAGTCGTGTGCCTGTTGGGCACCCCGAGAGCCGTTTCCCATCGTTCTTCCCACATTTTCCGGAGGAATCAATCGGAATGATCTCGAGCTGGCCGCGCTTTGGAGCAAATCACCATGCTCGGGCGCCGAACCTGAGTCAACGTTCAGTTTGGCAAACGTTTGCCAAAGGCAAATTGGGGTGGAAAAGTAACAACCGTCTTGTGGCATCGAGGGCTGGCGAGCGAGCGCCGGGTTCAGATGGAGCGTCGTGTTCCCAT
>DATDRI010000441.1:0-5194 GCA_035291825.1 Vicinamibacteria bacterium
CAGGATGGAGAGGAGCTCAGAGGGGTCATCGAGTGGTATGACAAGAACTGCCTTAAACTCAACCGCAGCGACAAACCCAATATTCTCATCCTCAAGCACAACATCAAGTACATGTTCAAGGAGAACGAAATAAAGGGCGAGAACGACTGAGTCTCTAGCGATTCCGCTCCTTTATCTCCGCCTGAACCTCCCGCTTCAGTTCCCGGTCGCGGACCGCGGCCCGCCGGTCGTGAAGCTTCTTGCCCTTGGCAAGCGCCAGCTCCACCTTGAGCCGACCTCGGCGGAAGTACATCCGGGTAGGAATGATAGTCAGCCCACGCTGCGAGATCTTGCCGATGAGTCGGCGAAGCTCCTGCCGATGGACCAGAAGCTTACGAGGCCGAAGCGGGTCGTGGTTCTCGTAGAAGGCGTGAGTGTAGGGACTGATGTGGCATTGCATGAGATAGAGCTCGCCTCCTCGCTCGGTGGCGTAGCTATCCTTGAGATTCACTCGCCCGGCGCGCGCCGACTTGACCTCGGTGCCACGAAGCACCAAGCCAGCCTCGAAATGGTCGGTCAAGTGATAATCGTGGCGGGCCTTGCGGTTCACCGCCACCGATTGGGTGTCGTCCTCGGTTTTCTTGCCGTTCATCGGAGCGGGGCTCCTGTCGTAAGGTGCTCGATCTTGGCCGTTTATCCCCCAAATTGCAACGGCCCCTCCCGGTACGGTGGCGTGGGTCTGTGCTATAATAACCCCCGGGTGTATCCTCGTAAACTTCGGAAGGAACAGGATTAATGGTCTCGGGTCGGTCGAGGGACACGTCTCGATGAGCGAGTTCCTCTGCCGGGTGGGCACGACTGCCGGCGATATCCGCGAGATCGCTCTACGAGCCGACAGTGAGGGCGCGGCGCGGCGCGAGCTTTCGGAAAACGGATACCACATTTTTTCCGTGCGGCGTTCCTTCCAGCTGTCCTCGCTGGCCTCGGCCCTTCGGCGCGGCCCGTCGCGGATCAAGACCACCGAGTTCATCATCTTCAATCAGGAGCTCTCCTCCCTGTTGAGGGCGGGCCTGCCTCTGCTCCAGTCACTCGATATCATGTTGGAGCGGATGAACAATCCGCAGCTTCGCCGCGTTCTGACCGACGTCCGCGACAAAGTCAAAGGGGGCGTCTCGCTCTCGGAAGCCTTCCGTTCCCACGGCGACCTTTTCCCCCGCATCTACTCCGCTTCGCTACTCGCCGGAGAGAAGAGTGGAAGCATGGAAGAGGTGATCCGCCGTTACGTGCAGTATTTGAAGCTGACCGAGGGAACCAGGAGAAAAGTCACCGGAGCGCTCATTTATCCCGCTTTTCTTTCCGCGGTCCTCGCGCTGGCCGCAGCGATTCTACTGTTCCATGTGGTTCCCACGTTCGGCGGCTTCTTCGAGAGCTTCCAGGCCGATCTACCTCCTCTGACGGTGGCACTGCTGACCTTCGCCAACACGGTGCGAGAACACTATCTGTTTCTCCTCTTCCTCCTGACCCTGAGCGGCCTCGCTTTCTACGTCTGGTCTCGCCAGAAAAGCTCGCACGCCACCATCGATCGTATCAAGCTGCGATGGCCTTACTTCGGAGAGCTTCTGCGACTTTTTTCCACCTCCCAACTCACCCGCTCCCTCTCCACCCTGCTGGCGGGAGGCATCCCCCTCGTACAATCGATCGAGATCGCGGCCGGCTCCATCGGCAACCGCTTCGTCGGGGAAAAGGTCCGGCCGGTCGCGGATCGAGTCCGAGAGGGCAAGTCCTTCGCGGCCAGTCTCGAGGGAACGGGGCAGTTCGCCAATATGGTCGTGGAGATGGCCAAGGTTGGCGAGACGACGGGAAGCCTGGCGGAAATGCTGGGAAGCGTGGCCGATTTCAGCGATGAAGAGATCGAGAACAAGCTGAATATCATGATGGCGATGCTGACGCCGGTACTTCTCATCGTGATGGGCGGCTTCGTGGCCCTGATTCTCCTCGCCCTTTACCTGCCGCTATTCGGCCTGGCGGGAGTGCTCCATTGAGGTTCCTGGGATGGTAAGAGAGTCCGAAACGACCGGGGAGACCGCAGCAGAAGTTCGTGCTGCCGAAGTGCGGCAGGCTCAGGCGCTCGCCGCCCGCTGCCGCCTGCAATACGTCGATCTCGAGCACTTCCAGCCCGATCACGACCTCTTTCGGAGCGTTCCGGTGGAGTTGATGTTCCGCTACAACTTCCTTCCCTACCGCCGGGAGGACGACAATCTGGTGGTGGTCACCTCCGATCCCACCAACGTCCCGGTACTCGACGAGCTCTCACTGCTCTTGAAGACTCCCATCCGGGCCTCGGTGGGCACCGAGTCGGCGATCCAGGAGCTCCTGAAGCGAAGCCAAAGTGCCCAGCGGGTGCTGGAAGAGGCTTCGGAAAGCTTCACCCTGCAGATCATCCGGGATGACGAGGAAGGCGAGGAGACGCTTTCCATCGACCGGTTGACCGACACCGCGAGCCCCATCATTCGCCTGGTGGACTCCACCATCTACAACGCGCTCACCAAACGCGCCTCGGACATCCACATCGAGACCCGGGACGAAGAAGTCGTCATCAAATACCGTATCGACGGCGTGCTGCAGCGGGCCATGAAACCTCTTGCCAAGGCCCAGCACTCGGAGATCATCAGTCGCATCAAAGTCATGGCCGAGCTGGACGTTGCGGAAAAACGCGTTCCTCAGGACGGGCGATTCCGGTTGAAGGTCAAGGGACGCAGTATCGACTTCCGGGTCTCCGTCATGCCCAGCATCCACGGAGAGGACGCCGTCATCCGGATCCTCGACAAGGAGTCCATCAACGAACAGTTCGCCGAGCTGCGGCTGGACATCCTGGGTTTTTCGGACAGCGAGGTCAAACGCATTCGGCGTTTCATACGAGAGCCCTACGGGATGGTCCTGGTGACCGGCCCCACCGGAAGCGGCAAGACGACCACCCTTTACGCGGCGCTCTCCGAGATCTACAACGAAGAGGACAAGATCGTCACCATCGAAGACCCCGTCGAGTACCAGCTCAAGGGCATCACCCAGATCCCGGTCAACGAGAAGAAGGGCCTTACCTTCGCCCGCGGTCTCCGCTCCATTCTTCGCCACGATCCCGACAAGGTCATGGTGGGAGAAATCCGAGATCCAGAGACCGCTCAGATCGCCATCCAGTCCGCCCTGACCGGTCATCTCGTCTTTACCACCGTACACGCTAACAACGTCATCGACGTCATTGGCCGCTTCCTGAATATGGGGGTCGAGCCCTACAATTTCGTCTCCGCTCTCAACTGCATTCTGGCCCAGCGGCTGACCCGTACCATTTGCCCTTCCTGCAAGAAGCCGGTCCGGGCCTCCCGGGAGCTGCTCGAGGAGTCCGGACTGGATCCCGATCGCTACCGGGATCACGAGTTCTTTGCGGGAGAGGGCTGCCTGCAATGCAACGGAACCGGATACAAGGGTCGACAGGCCATCTGCGAGCTCTTGGACCTCTCCGACCATATCCGGGAGATGCTCATTGACCGGCGTCCCAGCACCGACATCAAGCGGGCGGCCAAGGAGGAAGGCATGGTCTTCCTGCGCGAGTCGGCGCTCGCGAAAGCGTTCGCCGGTCTGACCACCCTCGAAGAGATCAACAAAGTCACCTTCGTGGAAGCGACTCGCCATGAGCAAGCTTAGTCGGGTCAAGCGATGGCTCCTCGAGCCAGAGCCGCCCGGGGTGGGGATCGAGTTCCGTCCCAACGAGATCGTGGTGGCCCGTTTCGACCAGGACGGCCGGGGAGAGATGGATCTCTGCCTGCGAGCACCGATTCCCAAAGGCGTCGTCGATTTCTCCATGCTTCGCCCCAACCTCAACGAGCCGGAGCTGCTCGGTCACTTCATCGAGAAGCTCTTCGAAGAAGCCGGGGTCAAGGGCCATCGTATCGGTCTTACCCTGCCCGACACACTGGCCAGGATCTCGCTGGTGGAGCTCCCCCAGGCGCCCCGCTCATCGGGCGAGGCGCAGGAGCTGCTCCGCTTCCGCTTGAAGAAATCGCTCCCCTTCGATGCCGGCCAGGCACGGCTCAGCTTCCAATCTGTCGCCGCCGGCGCGCCTACTTACCTCACCGGCATCATGCACGAGGAAGTGATCGGCCAATACGAGAGGCTCTTCGCCGACCTCGGTTTCCATGTGGGGGTCGTCGAGACGTCCTCACTCAGTCTGCTGAAGCTCTGGGAGTCGGTGGTCTCGGGGAGTCTATCGCCGGAGCAGGACTTTTTCTTTCTGAATCTCGAGGAGACCTACTTCACGGTCAGTCTGGTTCGAGACCGTTCCCGGCTGGTTCTGGTACGTACCGTGGGGAGTCGCTCGCCTCGGCTCGAGGCCGAGCCCCCGGATTCACGAGAGACTCCCAGCTACCAGGCCGAGAGCCTCCTGCGAGAGCTTCTCCCCACGTTCATCTACTATCAGGAGAAACTGGGAGGTAACTCTCTGGCCCGTGTCTACTACCGGTCGCTGCGCCCCGACCTGGGAGACTTGGCCGGGGTCTTGGAAGAGCAGTTCCAGGTCCCGGCGGAGCCCTTCGATCTCGGCCGTGCGATAAGAGTCGGAAAACATCTCACCATGAAGGAGCCGCTGGCCACCATCGCCGGTGCCGCCTCCGGCGTGGCCCGAGGAAAGGCGGCCTGAGATGCCAGCTCCGCTCAACTTCGCGAAGGTCGCCTTTCGGAACGAACGCCTGCCTGGCATCCTCTTTGGATTGGCGGCGGCAGGGCTGCTGATAACGACGCTGTGGCACGGCGTCGTCCTCACCCGTCACTTACTGAGGGAACGAGAGGAGCTCGATCTCAAAGTCCAGACGATGGAGCAACGCCTGTCTGAGCTTCAGGCGAGTATCGACCGTGCCCGCGCCGATCTGGGAGGGCAGCGGAACGAATCGATGAGCCAACGGATCCTCTTCTTGGCCGATGTTTACCGGCAAAAGGGATTCTCCTGGACCGAGTTCTTCACCCAGTTGGAGGCCGTCATCCCGCCCAGCGTCCGGATCACCTCCATGTCCCCGAGCGCTGCGGAAGGCGAGGTCCAGGTGAGGTTGACGACGGTGGGGCGCTCGCTGGAGGACCTCCTGGAACTGGTGCGCAGCTTGGAGGAGAGCCGCTACTTCGGGACGGTGATGCCGCTCAACGAAGCCCATCAAGAGGAAGATGGTGCGGT
>DATDRI010000442.1:0-5393 GCA_035291825.1 Vicinamibacteria bacterium
ATGACTGCCGCCCAGGGAAGGTTGCGCGAAGAAGGGCACTTGGTTGTCGCGGTCCGGCTCTTGCAGGACGACCGCGGAACGTAGTGCGAGGATCCGCTGGCGCGATCCCAGGGGGAAGAAGCCCCGCGCATCGACCGACAAGGCACGGTAGCTGAACTCACCCTCGGTCTGGTCCTCCGAGCGCATGGCGGTGGCGGCCAGAACGAACCCCTGGTGCGGGTTACCGGGCTCGTCGCGGTAGTCGATTAGCGCGTTGGCTCCGAAGCGAAAATAGTCCGGGGCGCTCGAGAGACCGGGCGCCGTGACGTCATCGAAGATCTGTTGGGTGGGTGGGTTGCTACTGTCCGTCCCCGGCCCCAGGGAGTAGATCCAATATCCGGTATTGAGAGTCACCGAAAAATGGTTGGTGAACTGAAACCCTGCTCTCGCGTAGGTCCCGGTGCTTTTCAGCAGATAGTTGCTGCGATCCTCGAGCTCGGAGTCGGGGCCCTCTCCGAAGAAGTCGGTGCGGGGAAGATAGCGGTGGCGGAAGGTGCCGTAAAGGGTGAAGCGGGAGACGCCGGTAGTCTCGGGGTCGGCGAGCTGGTAGAGCTCTTCGCCTTCCCAGGAGGGGCCGGGAAGCTTCCGCCCGCGGTGAGGCATCAGTCCGAACTGCACGTCGTAGTGTTGATAGCCGTAGATCGAATAGAAAGCCGCACCCGCCAGATCCAGGGGCGTGCCCTTCATATCGCGCTGCCAGTAGCGCGTACCGAAAGAGATTCCCGAGCCCCGCGCGATCCAAGCCACCCGCGGGTAGAACCCGTGGAAGTTAGCTTCCTGGAGGGTGGGTGTCTCCGCCCTGTCGAAGCTCAAGAGAGCGCGCTCGATCCTGTTCGGTAGGTAGGGCTGGAGTTCTTCTTTCTTTTCGAGCCGCCGCAGCCGCAGCTCTTGGTGACGGCTATTCGCCGACGAGGCTGGCTCTTGCTGAAGCGTTTGGGGGTAGGCGGGACGCGGGACCAACGCGAGCATCCAGAAGAGACCGCACAAGCCGACTCTTCGCATCGGCTCAGCGTCCCTCCGGCCAGCCGAGCTGCCAGGCCGCGGATAGAGCGAAGGCTCCGTCCCGAAGGCCCCGCGCCGCGTCGATCTTGTAGAACATCGAGTCTTCACCTTAGAAGTGTTTTCAAAAGCCAGCTAACTTAGTCTGAAGCCCGAGAGCGTGTCAAAATCGAGGACTCAAATCGGTCGTCGAGCGATGGTGTGTAAAACCGCCGTAGGTTGTGGTAGCTTGGTTCGGCCAAGGCAAGGAGGTCGAAGATGAGAACGGCAGCCCGATGGGAAGCCATTATTTCCATACCGTTTTTTGTCGTCGCGCTCACTCTCCTGCCGAGGGCGGCGGAAGCACAGGCCCCCAAGCCGGACTTCTCGGGCAACTGGAAGCTCAACCTCGAAAAGAGTGACGATGCTGTTGAATTGATTCGGGCCGCCCTGGGCCAAACCGGAGGGCGCGGGGGGCTTCAACAACAACGCCAGACCCTGTCGAGCCGGCTCAACTACCTGGCGCAAACAGCGGAAACCATCGAGATCGAGCAGACCCAAAAAGACTTCAAGCTCTTCAATACCGAAGACGACGTGCGCATCTACTACATCGACGGCCAGAAGCATCCTCGCCAGAGTCCCACCGGTGAAAGGATGACGACGGTGACCATTTGGCGGGGCGACCTGCTGGATTTGACGACGGAGGGCGACGAAATCGGCAAGGTCTCCGAAACGTTTGGACTGGAAGGCCAACAGCTCGTGCATATCGTTCGCATACAGAACGATGCCTTCGATGAAGACCTGGTGATCCGCGCCTATTACGGCCGAGCCGAGCAGTAGACTAACTACTGCAGCTGCTCCAGGAGCTGGCGGGCAGCCGGGTCCTGTGGCGATAGGGCCACCAGCTTCCTGGCGTACTCCACTGCCGCGGACGTCGACCCGTTCTCCCGACTGATGGTGGCAAGAGCGATCAGCAGGTCGCGGTCGGCCGGGTGGCGCTGGTGGGCGCCGTCGAGTACCGCCACAGCCCGATCGGTCTCGCCGATGGAGTGCAAGGCGACGCCGTAGACGTAAGCGTACCGCGCATCCCCCGGCAAGAGCGCGACCGCTCTTCCCAGCTCCTCTACCGCTTCCTCCGCACGCTGTTGGCGCGCCAGGAGCAAGCCGAGGGCATGGTGGAGAGCGGCGTCATTGGGCGCGACGGTGAGTCCCTCCCGGAGAACCCGCTCGCCTTCCCCATCCCGGTTGCGGAGTCGGTAGACGTCGGCGAGGTTCACATAGGCGGGCGCGAAAGCGGGGTCGAGCCTCAATGCCGTCCGCAAGGCATCCTCGGCTTCCTCCAGATCGCCGAGCTGCTGATAGACGACGCCCAGATTGAGATGGTATCCGGGGCGGTCGGCGTTCGCCATCTGCGCGATCCGAAACTCCTCCAGCCCGCGAGCCCGGCCTGCTATCTGGACGGGGTCCATCTGCTCCGCGGGGACGGCGGCGAGAGCTCGCGCCGCCTCCAGCCTCACGAAGCGGACGGGATCGCTCAGCAGCGGATAAGCCATGAGGAGGCGAGACGAAGGCTCGACGGCCTCCAACGCCCCGAGCGCCGCGGCGCGAACCAGCGGATCGCCGCTCTCGAGGGCGCGTTGAACGGCGGGAAGAGACCGCGGACTCAGATAGCGCGGCAGCAGCGACACCGCCGTGGCGCGCGCCATCCCGGGCATGGTGGGGTCGTCCGCCAGCCGGACCAAAGCCTGTTCGGCGCCGGCGAGTCCGTTCCGTCCCGCATAGAGCGCCTCGCCGAAATGCTCTTCGGCGAATCGCGCCCGCCCGTACCGCTCGGCGATGGCTTCGGCCGCCCAGCTCGCCGTCCGATCGGCGTGGCACCCATTGCAGGCGTTCGGTGTACCGATCTTCACCGTCAAGTCGGGTCGAGGGACCCGCAGGCTGTGGTCGCGGCGCGGATCGACCACCATATAGTTCTTGGCAGGCATGTGACACTCGACGCACTGGGCGCCGGGAGAGCCCGCCACGTGAAAATGATGAGAAGGCGTGTCGAACCTCTCGGGCAAATGGCAACCAGCACAAACGCCGTTGCCCGAGCCGCGGGCCGCCAGGCTGTGCGGATCGTGACAGTCACGGCAAGTCACTCCTTCGCGGTACATCTTGCTCTGCAAGAACGATCCGTATTCGTAGACTTCCTCCTCGATCTGTCCGTCGGCGTGATAGAGGCCCTCCTCGAGAAGCGCGGGGCGATGGGTATCCATGAGGGGCCGGCCGTAGACGTAATCGTCGGAGACGACGGATCGGCGTGAGTGACAGCGAGCGCAGATCTCGATCTCCACTCTCGATTGCCGGGGCGTGCTTCTCTTCGACAGACCGGTCTGCATGTCGGTGACCCAGGTGGCGGCCTCCGTATCCTTGAGCTGCACCACCAGGCCTTTGTCGCTTCCGTTCTCCGCCGTTTCTCCCGGCGACAAAGCCTCCGCCCAAGCCACATGACGCGAGCCGGGACCATGACAGGCCTCGCAGGCAACATCGATCTCCGACCAGGTCGTCTCGTACCGGTCCTCTTCCAGAAGGTAGTTCTTCCTGAGGTTGGTGGAGTGGCATTCCGCGCACATGAAGTTCCAGTTGAAGTTGGGTGCCGTCCAGTGGAGCTCGTCGTCCGGCGGGATCCTCTCGTCGGGATGGAGATCGAACCAGCGCTGTCCTCCGTCCGCGGCGGGCCGCGCATCCCAGCCGAGGCTCAGCGTCTGATACCTCCCCCCGGGGAAGGCAACGAGATATTGCTGTAGCGGCCGGACGCCGAAGGTATAGGCGACTTGGTAGTCGTGGAGAGCTCCATCCGGTCCCTCGGTTCGAACGAAGTACTTCCCTTCCCGTTCGAAGAAACTGGAGGTGACCCCGAAGTGAGTGAAGGTCGCGTTATCGAAGTTGCCCAGGACCGTTTCCCGATCGGCGACTTGCATGGCCAGATCGTGGTCGGATCCGCGCCAGAGTGCATCCTGGGTCGGATGGCAGCCGGCACAGGCTTCTCGTCCCAGGTATCCTGCCGGCTCGATGATCGGGTCGCTGGCGTCTTGCGGCTGGCGGCTCCGGCCGGTGAAGAAAAGAAATGCGGCCACCGCCAATGCAAGCAACAACCCACCGAGAAGAGCTCGCCGTTTCATGGAACGTATCATATGGTGGAAGTGCCGACCTCGCCATCCGCCTTTCCGATTTATTGACGAGGGTGCACGGACTGGCTACCATGTGACGTTCGAGGAGTACCATGCGCACACTATGCGTGCTCATCTGCCTGGCAGTGACGGCCAGCGTCTCCACAGCACAGTCCCTCGCCGAGATCGCCGAAAAAGAAAAGGAGCGGCGCCGGAAGCTCCCCGCCAGCAAGGTCATTCGGGACCAGGACCTCGCTACCGCTCAAGGCAACGTTTCGGTGACCGGTAGCGAGGCCGAACCGGAATCGGTCGATACTGCGCCCACACCAGCGGCGCCCGTGGAAGAAGAGCCGGAGTCGGATTGGCCGAGAGTCTTCGCCTCCTGCCGGTCCCGCTACGATGCCGCCAAGGCCGATCGCGATCAGAAGCAGGACTTGATCGTGAACGGGCTTCCCATCGGAACGGATCTGGAGCGCATCCCCTGTTCGCGCATCATGATCAACGAGTTCATGCCGGGATGGATTCAATACGCCATCGACTGCGAAAGACTCCAAGAGGAAATGAAGGTGCAGGAAGCGGTGATGGTTGCGATCCAGGAGGAATGTCTCAACGAAGCGCGGATAAGAAACATTCCGCCTGGCGAGGCTCGCCTCAACTGACTTCCGGCTAAGCGGTCAGTCCCACCATCAGGTCCATGACGTTGGTGCCGGTCGGACCGGTGCGAAGAAGATCGCCCAACTTGTCGAAAAACGTGTAGGCATCGTTGTCCCGCAGGAAGGCTTCGGGATCGAGACCTAGGGAGCGGGCCCGCGCGAGCGTCGCTCCATCGACGAAAGCGCCGGCCGCGTCGGTCGGCCCGTCCGTGCCGTCGGTACCGGCCGAGAGAATCAGGACGTCCTTCCTTCCCTCGATCTCGCGAGCGGCGACGAGGGCAAACTCCTGATTGCGCCCTCCTCTGCCCTTGCCCCTGACCCGAAGCGTGGTTTCGCCCCCCGCCAGTAGCGCCGTCGGTCCTCGACCCGAAAGCTCGACGAGGCGAGAAGCGAAGGCGCGAGCCTGAACGTGGGTATCCCCCACCAGGTCGTAGCCGAAGATCTCAGGTCTATAACCGAGCCGGGACGATGCCTCGGCCGCCGCATCCAGCGAGTGACGGTTGCTGGCCAAGATCAACCAGCGAAGCCCTTGAAAGAGCGGGAGTCCCGGCTTGGGAGTCTCGGGAACACG
>DATDRI010000443.1:0-12449 GCA_035291825.1 Vicinamibacteria bacterium
TCCCCGGGAGAAGGTATCGCGAAGGGTCGCTGTGGACCGATGGGCGGGATGCCAATATCATCGACGGTCCCACCTATAAAGTAGCGGAACTGAAGATCTTCTACCAATGCCACCTGAGTCGGCTCCCCCCAGTTGACCTGGCGCCACAGAACCTCGCCGCCACCGGCTCCCGAGTCATTCGGCGCCGTTCGGTAGGAGACCACGGTCAACGGAGTGATGAACCCGGAGGCCGGTGCGGGGCGGTTGTAATGATCGATGAACGAGGGGAGCGTCACGTCGCCTTCGCTCTCCCCAGGTTGCGTTTTGATCGTCAACTCCTGGATGGGACGCTCGGAGCCCGAGGAAACCATGTCGATTGAGGACACCAGACCGAAAAGCCAGGTCCCCTTGGTGGGCTGGTCGTCAAAAACCAAGACGAGGTCTCCTTGTTCGATGTGGGTTGGGAGAACCTCGGTTCTCACCTTCTTGCCGTCGAAGCTTACGATCGCCACGGGCTCCATCCCCGCCGCGCTCTGATCGAAGAAACCCACGATCTCGATGGCCTCTGGCCCTCCGCCGGAAGCGTCGAGCTCCGGGTTGACTCTGGGAGGAGTGAATGCCGGAAACTCCGGCGGCAGCCCGGTTCCGGCCAGAAGCAGATCGCGACTGATTTGATCTAGGGCTGACCGGGCTTGTGCCTGAAGATCGGACCTCTCGAACTCGACAGCCGTCGTCCGAAAGCCATGCGCCAGGAGGCCGAAGATGGCTCCCATGACGATAACGGTGACCGCCATCGAGACGATGACTTCGACGAAGGTGAATCCCCGGCAGGAAGTGGGAGAAGAGAGAGGGTCGGAGGGCAACTTTTCCGTGAACACGGCGCTCATGATAGCGAGCTCCTTCCACGGCGGAAGGTGGTTGGGGGGACCCCCAGCCGCAAGTAGTAGATATTAGAGCTTCCCCACCCTTATTTACTTAAGGTGGGTGAACGAGCCGGGAGGTTCCCTAAGAACCGCTCCCGGACGTTTACGGTATTCTATCAGTCGCGGCGGCGGATTGTCGAAGGCCCTCCCGGCCGCCGATTGCCACAGACGATGTCCTAGCCAGCCCGCCGCCAGCACGAGGAAGAAATAGGCGGGCATGACGAACCGTGGCTCCCTGCCAGAAGGAAAGTTCTGAATGTAGGCGAAGGGAATGAGATGTCCCAGATAGGCCACCGGGAGAAAACGAAACGGCGTGGGGAAACTGAAAAGAAGGCCAACGACGCCCGCCGAGATCACCAGAGCGTCGAGGATGGGAAAATGGCGCAGTCCGTTCCAGAAGGAGCGCACCGGCAGAACCGTGAGGCCGCGCAGGTGGCCCTTCAGGAGCTCCTCCATCCCATGGAAATCCACGAGGTACCGATAGGCACTCACCTGCCTGGCGGCTGCTTGGGGATGCTCGGCACGCAGCCAGAATTGCGTGTGAAAGCTGATGCTATAGAACGGATCTCCATGTGCGCGGTAGCAGCTCAGAAGGTAGGGCCCCACCCAGATAGTCATGGTCAGAAAGGCAATTCCCACCGTGCGCCATCCGCCCTCCCGTCTTTTCTCCCACCCAGCCAGAAGCAAGAGCGGGATGACGAAGCTCAAACCGCTCAGCCGGATCAAGCACACCATGGCGCCCAGGGTTCCCGAGAGCACCGCCAGCAACACGCGGTGCCTCCCTACCGGGAAGAAAGCCGCCGCGGCAAAGCAGATCAAGAAGAACGCGTAGGCGCTCAAGCGATAACCGCTCGGCGCTTCGAACACCAGCCATTCGTGAAGCACCAAAGGCAGCAGCATCGCCAGCGCCCACCAACGACCCATCAAGGGGATGGCCAGCGCGAAGACCAAGGGGAGAACGGCAATGGAAAAGAAGAGGCTCTGCACCAGAGCCCCCAGCTCTCGGCCGCCGCAGAGCGCCACGAAGAGCTTCACCAGTGCCACGTAGAAGGGCTCGCGGAACGAGGCCTCATAGAAATTGCCGACGCCCATGGACGCTGCCCTGTCCAAATAGCTTCGCACGTCGGCTCGATAGGGACTGTCACCGAAGTTGGGGCGATAGAAGGCCCGATAGTCGGGAAGCAAGGGCCTCAATCGCTCGTGAACCGTGGAGGCGATCGAACTGGTATCGACCAGATGGGCCCGAACCAGTAGGGCGTCGACTCGCAGCACGGCTCCAAAGAGAATCAGCAGAGACGCCGCGCCCACCGGAACAAAACGCCCTCTCCAACCCTCCGTGAGCAGGGACGCCCACATCCGGCGCGACTCTCCCGCACCGACAACCAGCGCCAGGACGCCGCTCCACCAGGCGAGCGATGCGAGAAAGGAGAGCGCCGCCCGCCTCTCTTTCTCTTGTACCTGCCGCAGCGTAAGGTCGTTCGGTCCCGAGGAGATGAAGTGACCGAGGGGGAGAAGCTCCAGAAGAACCGGCCGCCTCCAGTGGACGAGAAGGTAGGCGGGACCGTCCCGCTGCTCGAACCGAATCGAAACGGAGTGAGGTCCTTCCTCCAGGGGGGTCTCCTCGCTCGAGAATCCGGCCGTCCGTATCAGTCTTTTCCCATCGATGCGGAAGACACAGCGATCGTCGCAATTCACATCGAAGCGATAGAGCCCGGATTGGGGTGCCACCAGGAATCCCGACAGCTCCACCAACACGTCTCGCCGGCGACCGGTCAGACGGTTCAGGTCCCGGCGGCTCTCTATGGACAGAGGGCCCGAGGACTCCCGTGCTGGAGCCGCCGTACCATCGGACAGACGCGAGGCGTTGAGGGCCAGAGACGATACCGGGTGGAGCGCTTCCGATCGCCAGGTGGCGAAAGGCCAATACAGAAGAGCCAGGCCGAGGGCGAGACCGGCGAGAAGCACTGGGCGCGGACGATTGGACGAGCGCGCTACTAGAAAGAAGGCGAGGGCGGTTGCGCCCATCAGCCAGGAGAGAGCTAGGGAAGAGAACGAGAAGGGACCGATGCGGGCGCCTTGCTCTCCCAACAGTCGTACCCCGGCAAGAGAAATGAGAATGAGGAGGAAGACAACGCCGCGTTTGCTGCGGGGAAAAACCGACGAGGGTCCGGTCAAGCAAGAGCATCTTGTCACAGACCTCACAGGATTCAAAGCCGAGCGACCAGAGCTTGCGGCCGGAAAGCACTCCCTCTATGATCGGATGCGAGATGGGACATTGCGTTTCGATGGTGCTTGCCTTCCTGGCCGCCGCCTCTAGCCCGCCCCGCCCCGACGCCCGGCGTCTCATCGAAAAAGTCATCGAGATGCAAGAGCTCCACCAGGAGCAGCAACGCCAGTACTCCTATTTGGAAACGATCGCCACCGAGTACTTTCACAAAGACGGCACTCTCGACAAGGTGGAGAGCGAGACCTTCCAGGTGACCCCCTCTCCCGACGGCGAATACCGCCGGCTGGTGGCAGAGAACGGTCGTCCGCTCCCACCCAAGAAGGAAAAGGAAGAAGAGGAGAAGTTCCGCGAGTACATCGAGAAACAGCTTGAGCGTTCGGAAGCCGAGCGCCAACGGGAGACAAAGGAGAAGCTAGCCAGCCGGGTCAGCCGTTTTCAGACTCGCCTAGGCGAGGCTCTCGACGTATACGAGTTCACCGAGCTCCCCGACGATACGTCGGACGGCAAACGGCTACGGTGTTTTCGGTTCTCGCCGCGAGAAGGCTACCAGCCACGTTCGCGCGATGCCAAGATCCTGAACCGACTGGAGGGCACCATCTGGATAGATCCCAAGGAGTCGCAGATCGCCAAGCTCCATATCATCTTCCGTGAGGACATGAAGTTCTTCTTCGGCCTCTTCGGAAGAGTATCCAAGGGCTCGCAAGCGGTAGCCGAACAGTGGCAGACCGAGGACGGACTCTGGCTCCTCGATCACGTCACCGCTTCTCTCGACGCGCGGTTGTATTTCTTCAAAAACTACCGAAGACGGATCATCTACTCTTACTCGGACTATGAGAAGTACGACGTCGAGACCGAAGAGAGCGATTTCCGACCGGCCACCACCAGCGACGGCTCACCTTGAAGCTCGTTCAACGCTGGTAGAGAACCGGCCTCGCGGCCGGGTGACCCACCGCAACCAAGAACATCACGCTTTTCCCCTCGGCGTGGGGGGAGAAGAATTGGGTCACATCGTCGTCGAAGAACGTGAGCCCCGATGCCCCCAGACCGAGTGCGTAGGCGCCGAGGTAGATCTTCCCCCCCAGGATACCCCCCTCCATCTGGGCGGCACGGTACCCTCGGTTTCCGAATCTTTCTAGAACTGGGTCCAAGGAGCACATGGCGTAGACGTTGACGCTGGCCTCGGCGGCCAACTCCTGTCCCAGATCGAGGTGTCCGGCCTCCCGACGAAACTCGCCCTCCTTGAGCTGCTCGAGCGCCCTTCGCTCCCGGTGGTAGACGTAGGCGCCCGACGGCAGGCCTTCGACCGCATGGGCGATCAGATACAGATCGTTGATGTGCGCCCCGAAAGGGTCGAGGAAATCGGCGGCGATTCCTCTCGTGGCGCGGTCCAGCAATGTGGAAAGCTGCGCAAAGGTAATTTCTGACCGAGCGAAACGACGCGTGGAGCCCCGTCTCCGAATCACATCCTCCAGCGGGTCTGGCGGCACATCGGTGGCCGGCAGGCCGTGCAAGGGGAAAAGAAGCCCGGGGGGCGCCGCACCCTCCGCCGCCGGCGGCGCTCCTCTCCAGCGCCGCGCTTCCTCCTCGCTCTCCAGGGAGGATGCCCGGTGCATTTCGCGGATCTCGGGATAGTCGACTTCCGCGGGAGAGAGAGGCACCGTCGGGATATCGAGACCGTCCACCGGCCCGGACGCCGGCGGTGGTGAGGTAGCGTCTCGCCCCAGAGCAATCATGGCCAGAGTCACCTCTCGGTCGGGATCCAAGTCCAGGAGCGCATTGATCGGCGCGTCCTCGAATCCCAGAAGGACATGGACCGGAAGTTGCCGAGTCACCGCCTCCGCCAGAAGATTCGCCATCAAGGTGCCGCTATCCCAGAAGCAGTGGCGATAGGCGCGTTGCCGATACTTCCAAGAGTTACGCCAATAGGTGCTGGTGAGAAGAATCACCGCTGGAGCGGAAGCGAGGGAGGGCTCCTGGCCGCTGGCCCTCACCGCGACGGAGCGCCAATCGCCGGACCGCAGTTTTCTCAGCCCGAAGTCGGACGGCCCGAAATGATAGACCCCCGCCGGGAGCCCCGGCAGGTCGCGACAGGCGAGGTACAGCTCGAGGTGGTAGAGAGCTCCCGTACAGGCGGCGGCTCGAAACAGGATCTGACCACCGGCATGGGTCCTAACCTTGGTGATGCCCGCGGAAAAATAAAACACGCGGGCGAGATCCTCCAGATCGGGCACTCTCTCCACTTGAGTCTCGCTCTCCTCGGCGGCGATGGCGTCGAGCGCTGGAACGGGCGAGACGTCGCGCGACTGGGGGAGTGGCAGGGCCGGTAGGTCGCGGTACAGCTTGAACGGCAGAGGTTGGTTGGGCCAGTCGAGAAAATGCGGCGAGGTGTGGAGGCTGTAATAGGAATGCTTGGTGGCGTCGTGGTAGTTTCTGGCGGCACTCGTGTCGCGGTTGCTCACGCGCGCGATGATAGCATGCCTGTGAGATAATACCGCGCCCATGAGCGAGAATCCCGAGATTCGAGTCATCGGACTCACCGGACTTCCGGAAATTACACGAGACAGCGACTTGGTGGGATTGATCCTGGAGGCCGCTCGCCGGCAGGATCTTCGCCTTTCGAATGGAGACGTTCTTGTATTCACTCACAAGATCATTTCCAAGGCGGAGGGACGCCTGGTCCGCCTTTCCGAAATCACGCCTTCCCCGCTGGCTCGAGCCTTCGCTCGGGACGGGAACCGAGATCCCCGCTCCGTCGAGATCGTCCTCGGTGAGGCGCGTCGGATCGTCAAGATGGATCGCGGTATTCTGATCACCGAGACACATCACGGACTCGTCTGTGCGCATGCCGGGGTGGACGCTTCCAACGTACCGGATCCGGATGCGGTCGCTCTTCTTCCCGCCGACCCGGACCGATCGGCGGCCGACCTCCGTGCCTCCATTCGGGAGCGAGCCGACGTCGATGTCGCGGTTATCATCTCCGATACCTTCGGGCGCCCGTGGCGCGAGGGTCTGACGAACGTGGCCATCGGGGTAGACGGCATGGCGCCTCTCTTGGACTATCGGGGCCAGCACGATCCTCAAGGGCGCGCCCTTCTCGCCACCGTGATCGCGGTCGCCGACGAGCTGGCGGGAGCGGCGGAGCTGGTCATGGGGAAGCTGGATCGCGTTCCCGTCGCATTAATCCGCGGCTATTCTTACCGGTCGGATGGGGGCAAAGGTGCCGATCTCATCCGGCAAGCGGACAAAGATCTGTTTCGGTGAGAAGCGGAGCTCAGCGTGAAGATCGCCCTACTCGGCGGGACCGGCAAAGAAGGACGGGGCTTGGCGCTTCGCTGGGCTCAGGGGGGTGCGGCGGTTCTCATCGGCTCGCGCGAGAGCGGCAAAGCGGAGCGGATCGCCGCCGAGCTGAACGAACGGCTCGGTCAGATGGCCGTTAGGGGCGCAGAGAATCGCCAAGCGGCCGCCGAGGCCCCGATCGTCGTATCCACTCTGCCTCACAAAGGTCATAGAGAAATTCTGGAAAGCATCCGAGAAGAGCTCCAAGGCAAACTCCTCATGGTGGCCACCGTCATCTGGCCTCCCGGCCCTTTGGAACGCCCCTCGGCGGCGGAGGAAGCGCTGGCCGCTTTGGGCGATGGCGTCCGTGTGGTGGCAGCCTTCCAAACGGTCTCCGCCTTGGCACTTCAGGCCATCGAAAAAGAGATGGAAGAGGACGTCCTCGTTTGTGGTGACGCGGCGGCCTGCCAGGAGGCCATCGACTGCATGAGCGAGGCGGGCCTCCGTGGCATTAAGGCTGGTCCTTTGAAGCATGCTCGTATCGTCGAAGCGATGACCGCCCTCATGCTCGAGATCAACAAGGGCTACGGAGTGAAATCCGCCGGGATCCGCATCACCGGCCTCGATCGGTAGCGGAGTCGAAGTGACGCGATGGAGCTGAGCTTCCAGCTCATCCAGCAAGTGCGACCGCGCGTGGAAAGGAAGGCTCGTCGCACGCCTCTCGATCCCTCGCCGGCCCTTTCCGAAATCTCCGGGCGCGAAGTCTTTTTGAAGTGCGAAAACCTCCAGCGCACCGGCTCCTTCAAGATCCGGGGAGCGACCGCCAAGATGTCCTCCTTGAGCGAGGAAGAGAGGCGCCGGGGTGTGGTCGCGGCATCGGCGGGAAACCACGGGCAGTGTGTCGCCTGGCTGGCGAGAGAGATGGGGATCGAAGCGACCCTCTACGTTCCTTCCGTCATTCCCAGCATCAAGCGTGCGGCCATGGAGCGTCACGGAGCCAAGGTGGTGGTATCCACCAGCGAAGGCTATGACGCCGTGGAGGCGGAGGCGATGGCGGCGTGCGCGAGAGAAGGCCGGACGTGGATCTCACCCTACGATGATCCCGAAGTCATGGCCGGAGCGGGTACGGTAGGGTGCGAGGTCTTCGAGGAGATCCAGGATCTCGATGCCCTGCTCATTCCGGTGGGAGGAGGGGGACTGGCGGTGGGCGTGGGCGTCGCGGCTCGAGCCCTCTCACCCTCCACCCGGATCCTGGGAGTGAACACCTCGGCCTCTCCGGCCCTGTACCTTTCTCGGCAGGATGGCAAACCACGGCTCACTCTCGAATCGAAGCCGACCCTGGCGGAAGGATTGGAGGGTGGGATCTCCCAGAGGGCCTTCGAGCTGGCCAACGAGTATGTCGACGACGTTCTGGCGGCGGAGGAATCTTCTCTGCCGCGAGCCATCGCCGAAGTTCTCAAGGCGCACCGTTTCGCCATCGAGGGCTCGGCGGCCGTGGTGGTGGCGGCTCTTCTGGACGGTCAGGTGCCGTCGAAGTACCGGCGTCTAGGGCTGATACTGAGCGGAGGCAACATCGACTACGCCCGGCTGAGGCGGATCGTGCAAGAACAGAGCTTGGAGAATTAGCGTGCCGTCGGGGAGATCAGGAAACGTGCGGACCGGGCCGGTAGGCTGGCTCTTCGACGGCGTGCGTGTCGCTCGGGCCGGCCAGAGGGTTCTTGCGAGCGCCGTACCCCAATAGATCGACGGCCAGAGTCATCATCACCACTTTCTGGATGAGCTCTTTCTCCAACTGATCCTGACCCACGAAAACCAAACCCAATCCAGCCGGAATGACTTGGTGGTGCCCTTTGATCTCGCCGCTGCAGCGGGCCACCATCGCCTGGAGCGGTGGCCACTTGGAGTCGCCGGGGATGTCGAGCTCGAGATGGATCTTTTCGCCCTTCTGCAGCACCAGGTCGGTGGCCACGAAGGCACCCGCATTGTTCAAGTCCACCAGCCGGCCCTCGATCAGCTTGCCGGAAGCGAGAATGCGAACCTTGATCTCTCCTTCAGTCCGAACCCGAGGCTCACGCCGCCTATCCATTCCAGGCTCCTTGGCCATGTTGGGGCCGCTGGGTACTGTGCAAATCCCGTTCCGACGCGAACGGGAGGACCGGCTTTCTAACACATTGATAGGTATGGCGTTAGGGATTCAGCCCCCGGCAGGTACCGTGGGATCCGCACCGCAGGGAGAGTTGAAAAGCACACATCCTCAGGGGCTCAGGGGCTGCCCGGGCCACAGGCGTGAGACACGACGCCGGACGGACGGTCCTCCTTCTCAATCCAACGGATCCGAGCACCTTCCCAAACGCACACGGACATCGCGAACCGGAGGCCGCGAGAAAAGCGGCAACTGACCCCAGCGCGGAGCCAGTGCGGTGAAGGTGAGGGAGAGTCCGACCACCTGCCGGTCGCGTCTGGGGAACGCGCCCAGGAGATCTCTAGCCGTGACCGCGAGCTCCCAATGTGCCGAGATCGGACGCGGCAAGAGACTGTAGCGCTTCAAAGAGACGCTGTCGTGGTACACGAGCTCCAGCTCGAGCCCGCGGGCGCCGCACCCCAGCTCGAGGAGTCTTCTTGCCGCCCGCAGACAGAGGGCACCCAGCGCCCGCTCCAAGCCGCTTCCTCGAGAGCCTCCACGCCAGCCCTCGGTGCCGCGAACCAGCTGCATCAATCGGGTCGCTTGAGGTCCCAATAGCGAGCGCGCCTCGTTGGCCTCTAATCGAGCCAGCTCACCCAAGGTCCCGATCCCGTGCCGGTGTAGTGCCGCCGCCTGGGCGGGGCGGAGCTCGTCCAGTTCCGCCAGCGGAACGGTCGCGGTGAATTGGGTCTCGTAGCCCGGGAGCAGAACCAACAAACCGCGAGGCCTCGCCATGCGAGACGAAATCCGGGCGGCCAGTCGCGTGGAGGCTATGCCGACGGAAGAGTCCAGGGATATCGAGACGCGAATATCCTCACGGAGTCGTTCCGCCCAGTCCAGGTCGAGAGTTTCCGGACCGGTCACGGCGGCGGTAGAGCAAACGACAAACGCTTCATCGGCGGACGGTCTTACCCACTCTCGACCGTGCCGCTTCAGACAACGTTCGAAATCGGACGTTCTGGACAAGAGCGCTTCCAGGCTCGTGCCTCCCTGTCGCTCTTCGAAGAAATTGTCCAGGGTGACGTAGGCGACCCGCCGTGTCTCAGGTTTCATGGGAGCCTTGCCGAGCTACTAGTGCACTGGTTTCTTTCCCCAGCCCACGTTGGAGTACGACTCCTGATAGATGCGCATGTTCTCCTGCAAGGCAGCGGTCAGAGCGGGTACGAGCTGAACGGGCACCACGATCTTCGCCCTGACCGGGGCCTGCACGACGTGAGTCGAGCCGTCCGGCGCCGCCTTGAAGTCGCGCTCCGATATGGGAATCATCTCGCAAAACGTCAGCGTGAAATCGAACGGCGTGTGAGCGATGGCGCAGAAATTCGCGTACAGCCGTTCGGTAGGCTCCCTTTCGCTCGGGATCACGGTGAAGTTGATGGACTTCTTCTGTTCCATGGTTCGTTCCTTTCCTCGTTTCCGTCAGTATTTTCGCATCAGTCCGATGACCACGCCCTGGATCTTGACTTCCTCTTCCTTGGCAAAGATGGGCTTCATGGTGGGGTGGGCGGGCTGCAGCCGGATCTGTCCTTTTTCCCGGTAGAATTTCTTCAGCGTGGCGTTCTCGCCTTCCAGGAGCGCCACCACCATCTCCCCATTGCGCGCTGAGACCCGGTTCTCCACGATGACGTAGTCCCCGTCGCGTACTTGTTCCTCCACCATCGACTCCCCTTTCACCCGGAGCACATAGACGTCCCGCCTCCCAATCATGTCTTCCGGCACCGCCACTACCTCGCTGGTGCGGATGGCCTCGATCGGTTGTCCGGCAGAGATCAATCCCACCAGGGGAACGTCGCGTGCTTCCGGTTTGGATTCCGCGGGGACGACCTCGATAGCCCGAGCCCGATTCCAATGGCGATGGATGAGCCCTTTCTCTTCCAAGTGAACGAGATGTTTGTGTATGGTGGATATGGAGTTGAGCTTGAAATGGTGGCTGATCTCGACCAGGCTCGGAGCATAGCCGTTCTTCCGAATGGACTCGCCGATGAAGTCCAGGATCTGTTTCTGGCGTTTGGTTAGGATCATGAGGGCCTCCAACCGATCCCACTATTAACGAAAGAAAAAAGAAAAAGCAAGGCAAATTTAGAGTAATTTTTCGTCAAATAAATAGGCTGCGAGGGAAGCTAATCAAGAGGAGGAAGCCCGTTGGTCAAAGAACTGGCGAAAATGGACTGTGTCCCCTGCAAAGGGGGCGTACCGCCCCTCACGGGTCGGGAGCTACAAAAGATGGAGGAAAGGCTGGGCGGCGGCTGGAGCACCGTCGACCTGCACCACTTGGAAAAGGAGTTCCCTTTCAAGAACTTCCGCGAGGCACTCACCTTCACCAACCAGGTGGGAGAGCTGGCGGAGGCCCAGGGTCACCATCCCGATATCTATCTGGCCTGGGGCAAAGTCAAAATCACCATTTGGACCCACAAGATCGATGGCTTGACGGAGAGCGATTTCATCCTGGCGGCGAAGGTCGAGGAGCTGGCGGGGGCCCGCTGAGCCGGCGACCTGTCCTGATCAGTGCCGCGGGGCCCCTGTCTTCGGGCTTTCGTCGACGCCCATTTCTCACTCCTCCCTCACTCTTCGTTCGCTCGCTGTCCTCCGCTCGCAGGCTCGCTGCGGACGGCGGCGCGCAGGGTGCGGGTGAGCTTGGCGAGGACCCTGCTAAGCGTCTACCACGGTCAGAAGAACGCTGTGCATCAAGCGGAGCCGGGCGTTCTCGATGGCGACCGAGGCGTGCTGCGCGAAGATGGTCACCAGGCGCATGTGATAGTCGGTGAATTGCCGCTCGGGCTCATCGGTCACCATGCCCACGTTCAGCACGCCGAGGAGGGCATCGCGGAGTTGAAGCGGCACCGAGATCGAGAAGCGAACCGATTGCTCGTGAGTGCTGAGACACTTGAAGCGACTGTCCTCTATGGCCGCGCCGCTCAGCAAGACGGGCTCACGATTCTCGGCGACCCAGCCCGCTACACCGTCTCCCAGGCGTTGCTTGGTGGCGGCGATGACTTCTTCGCTGATGCCCTCGGCGACGGCGATCACGAGATGCTCTTCATCTTCGTCGAGCAGCATGAGCGAGCCGCGATTACCACCCACCAGCTCCAACCCAGCTCTCAGAACCGCCGCGAAGGTTCGCTCCGGCGCGGCACTGGAATTGACGGCGCTGATGGCCCGGTACAGACCGGCGAGCTCCTTCAGCCGTGCCTCCAGATCCGCCGACTTGTCCTGTTCCTGGGAAAGCTCCTGACTGAGCTCCGTCTGTAATCGCCTGAGACGCCGTTCTTTCCCTACCGCGTAGAGGCAAGCCAGGAGAGAGACCAGAGCCAGCAAGGGAATCGTGTTCCCTTGCTCTTGGTGGTAAGACAGAAAGCCGATGACCGACAGGAGAAGGAGGAGAAGCAATAGAACGAAATGGAAGAGCTCCGTTCTTTGCCTATCGAGCCGCTTGACCTCCATAGCACGAGCCTCCCCGCGAACCTCGACAAAGGCGTCCGATGCCCTGGGCCTTGTTCCGTTTTGTGTAGCGTTAACTATAGAGTACAGGATTGCCTGGTTTCCGGCAAGGGCGGCACACTGGCGAGCCTTGTAGAAAGTGATGACCTCCTTTACCAGAGCCACTCCCGGCCGCATGCCGACGCTCTGGGATCGGTTGTGAGATCCTGAAACCGTTCCCACTTATTGGCTGACGCGCTTCGCCATACTCCGCCTGCTCGGCCTCGTCTACTTCATCGCCTTCTGGACTCTCGTACATCAGGGTCTTCCCTTGCTCGGGACTCATGGACTGCTGCCAGTGGCAGACTATCTGGACCGCGTTGCGGAGCTCGCTGGCTCGACCACCGCGGGCGTCTTGCGTGCTCCCAGCCTGTTCTGGCTGAGCTCC
>DATDRI010000444.1:0-2790 GCA_035291825.1 Vicinamibacteria bacterium
GCGGAAGCGGGCTCGGCTTCTGGCAGTGCCGCGACCAGGGCGGTGACCAGCCAAAAGGGCTCCATGATCCGCACGATAATGAAAGTGTTGGCGCCGATGCCGTGTACCAGCATGGCCACGAAGCCGGCCAAATAGCCCAAACATAGAGCCGTGGCGAACCGGTCTTTGGCGTTACGCAATCGCCTGCGCACCATACGAAAAATATTGATCGCCAACCAACTGAAGGCCGCTAGACCCAGAAGACCTGTCTCGGTAAGAATTCGCACATACTGGGCGTCCATGAAACCGTAGCCGGCGACGCCGTGGCCGGTGAGAGGCTTCTGCGCCCAGCCTTCCAACCCGTACTGCCAGCTACGGATGCGCGCCGACAGGGAAGTGTCCAGTCGAGTCGCACCCACCCGGATCTGCCCCGGCTCCGGTGGCTGTCCGAAGGTGTAAGCCAGTCGATGCGCCACCTCGCTGGGTAGAAAAACGGGTGAGAGAGCCAAAACGATGGCGGCGGCGGCGAGCAAATGGCTCTTCTTGGGTATCAGCCAGAGCAGCGCGAGCGCCATGGCCGCACCCGCCAGCCAGGAGCTTCTCGACAGGGTGTACAAGAGGGGCAGAGTCATCAGCGCGCCGAAGCCGAGCCACAGTAGACGCTCGCGGGTCGAGGATGCCGTGAAGTAGAAGCCGGATGCGAGGGCCAGCATGAAGACCAGATAGCCTCCCAGCGTATTCGGCTCACCGTCTTCGCCTTCGAAAGGTGCGGTGACCCGTCCGCCATCCGGGATCTGCGATATACACACGACCGAGACGACGGCACAGGTAAGGAAAGCGGCGATGAGGTAGTTCCGAACATCGGAGCGGCTCTTCAAGTTGTTCAAGACTAGAAAATAGAGCACGAAATACTCGAGGTACTTCGCCAGAAAAAGAAGCGCGCGGAGCCAGTTGATCTCGTGAGTCCAGCCACTGATCACCGTGGCGAAAACGGCAACTGCCGAGTAGGCGGCGATGGGGCCGTTCAGTGGACTGTTGCGGAAGAGACCCAGCTCCTTGTGATAGGCGGACCGCGCCAACCAAGCGACTCCCACGAGAATCAGAAGGATGTCTTCGAAGCGGATGGTGACCGGACGATCTCCGGCCAGCGCGCCAACTCCCAATTCGGGTGAAAGGAGCATGCTGAAGATGATGAGATAGATCGTCAGCTTGATGTGCAGGAGACCCATCAGCAGCACCACCAAACCTAGCATGAGGAGAGAGCTACTGGAGACGCTCAGGCGAGCCACCACCAGAGCTGCCAAGGCAGGGATCAGAACCGCGGAAAGGCCCAAAGCCACCGGTGCGAGTGAAGCGCGATCAGAAACGACAGTCATGGCCTATCAGAGTCCGAGGGGACGAGATCTTCGGTCCCGCTCCTACATAGTGGAGAGCACCTGTACTCGCCGTCGGCCTACGTTTCGAGGCGGTTGCCCACCTTGGTAGCGACGGACGTGAGTCGGCGAGCCGCTCTGGCCGTCGGAAAGTGAACGACCAAGGGGCGCCATTCGCAGACCGAGCGGCGTACCGAAGCGTCGAAGTCCACGCTGCCCAAGAAATCTAGCCGCACTCCCAGGTATCGCCGGGCCGTCTTGGCCAAACGCTCCGCCGCCGCACCGGCTTCTCGTGCCTTAGCCATGTTGACTACCACGCCAATTCTCAGTTGTCGGACGATTTCTTCGAGTCGAGAAGCGGCGAAACGATTGCATGCAGACACGCGCTCTATCAGCCTGGGAACCGAGTCGGTATCGTCGCCTCCGCGATGATTGGAAGCGTCCCCGATCATGTCGATGAGCGCCTTCTCGGCCCGAAACAGCAGACGCAACCGCCGGTAGACGGCGGCGCGCAGGAATCCATAGGCGTTTTGAATGGCGGTAGGCTCGGTGGTGGTGACCAGGATCCCTTGGTCGGCAGTACAAAAAAGGTCGAGGTTGAACAATGAAGATCCCGCTCCCAGATCGAGCACGACGATCTCCTCCCGAAAGTTCCCTAACTCGTCGAGGAAGCGAGTCCGATCGGCATCAGAAAACTCAGCGAGACCGATGATGTCCGAAGCTCCGCTAACGAATCGCAGTCCATCAAACCCAGTCGATGTGGAGAGCTCCTGCAGCGGAACTCGATCCATGATGAATCGGTTGAGCGCGAAGGACGGTCTCTTCATGCCCAGTCCGGTGTGAAGATTGGCACCGCCCAAGTCCACGTCGATGGCGACGACCGGTTGTGTGGAGTTTCTGGATAGAGTCAAGGCCAGGCTCGAGGAAACGAGGGTTTTTCCGACGCCACCCTTGCCGCTTCCTACCGCGATCACGTGCTGGCCGTGCCGTGCCACTCTCCCGCAGGCCGCTTCCTTCGACGACCGAGCCTCCTCGAGCCGATCCGCCAAGGGTTGAACGAGCTGGTGGAGCGCATCGCGCGCAGAATCGCCGCTGAAAGGCGGTCGGTCGGGTTGGCCCGCCGCCGCGGGTTGCACTGGCAAAGCCTGCTTCCTCAGCAGCCAGTTCATGGAGATTCAGCCGTCCTCAGCATTAGTCGGAACGGGAAGTTGGTGAGTCGTCCCGCCGACTCGGGTGCTCGGTTACCTGCAACACGTCCTCGTACTCGGCCCCTCCCGGGGCGTGCTCCGTCCGGCGCGTCGGCTCGACTTTCGCAGCGGGCCGAAACTTGCGGTTCGCGGATCTACCCAGAAGTCGGTCGAGCGTTCTCTGAACAATGCTCTCTCCTTCCTTCTTCAAATTATCCGCCGCGTAGTACTGGTAGTAGTACTCGGCGGGA
>DATDRI010000445.1:0-5799 GCA_035291825.1 Vicinamibacteria bacterium
GAACTTGTTCTACGAGGATGTGGAAAACGGATTGTTCATCGACGAGATCTCGGTCGTCGAGCCACCGGCTCGTGTGATGGGAGGAGTCACCGTCCATTTCTAGGTTCTCGCAACCTCGCGGGCCACGCGCCACCCGGGAGCCGCTGGGTGGCTTTTTTTGTTGGCGTCTCTTGATCCGGGGAGTTGAATCGATCCGAATTGTCGGATACTATATCCAAGGAGATGGATCCGAACCATTTTCATGCTAGGTCCGCATTCTATTCCATTTGTTAGGCTGGGTTTACGCGGCATGAGCCGCCACGCCCCATGGTATGGAAATTGCTCGTTGATCAGGGGATAATAGTATTCAAACGCGGGTTATCGTGAGGTTCATGTGCTAGGTCCTGGAACTCGCTCCTTCAAAGTCGCTCTGGCGCTTGCCACGACCGGGATCCTGCTGACCCTCGGCGCTCACAACATCGCTCTCAAGGCCAGCTTCCGTCTCTTGGACGACGGGGTGTTCTGGGAAGGGCGTCAGGGTCAAGTCATCGCCAAGCGTTTGGATCCGGGAGGCCCCGCCGCCAAGGCCGGCCTTCGCAAAGGCGATGTCCTGGTGGCGATCGGCGACACCGCGGTGAGCGCCCCTACCGACGTTCGCGAGATTCTCGATCGTTCCGGGGAAGGACAGGCCCTGACCTACCAGGTGATCCGGGTCGATGAGCGGAGCGCCTTCGTCCTCAGTATCGCTCCACTGCCTCGAGGCAACGTGGGCCTTTATTACTTCTTGGCGGTGGTGGGAACTTTCTCCCTCATTGTCGGATCGGTGGTTTACGCACGGCGTCGGGGAGTGGCGGGAACCGCCCACTTCTACTTCCTCTGCCTGTTCTGGTTTCTCGCCTACGGCATCTCGTTCACCGGCAAGCTGAACATTTGGGACTCCGCCTTCTACTGGATGGATCGCGTGGGTTTGTTCTTCTTCCCACCCATCTTCCTCCATTTCGCTCTCGCGTTCCCAGAAAGAAAAGCGTTTGTCGACAAACGAAGATGGGTGTTCCCGCTGCTCTACCTGCCTTCTCTCTTGCTAATCTACCTGACGCTTCTGGGCAAGCTCTTTTTCTTCGCTCAAGTTCCCTGGGGAGATGAGTTCTTCGTGCGAACGAACGAGCTGCTCGACCGCTTGTTGCCTTTCTACATAGCCGTCATGTCACTGGCCGCCTTCGCCGGCTTCGTGGACTCGTATCGCAAGGCACGAACGGTTACCGTCAAGAAACAGACAAAATGGATCGTTTGGGGAACCGGCTTCGGAACGGCCCCCTTCGCTCTCTGCTATGCCGTGCCCTACCTGATCGGAGTGCAGCCGACTCTGGCGCTCGAGCTCTCGGTGGTTCCGCTGGCGCTCATCCCTCTTTCCTTCGCTTACGCGATCGTCAAGTACCGGTTGATGGACGTAGAGGTGCTCTTCAAACGAGGAGTCGTCTACACGCTGGCTTCGGCGACCGTGGTCGGACTGTATCTGGCCATCTTTCTGCTCGGGACGCATTACTTGGTCGCCGATCCACATAGCACCGTCATCGCGGTTCTGGCGACGCTGGTGGTGGTTCTGGTGTTCACGCCGCTCAAGAGCCGGATTCAGGTCGTGATCGACCGGCTCTTCTATCGGGAGCGTTACAGTTATCGGACGGCCCTGTTGGCTTTCTCCAGAGATCTCAACGCCTTCCTGGATCTCGACCATCTTTCCCGGAGGCTGGTGGAGCGTATCCGTGACACCTTCGAGGTGGAGAGAGTTTCCCTGCTGGTGCCGAACGGGGACGGAGACTTTTCGGTGCTGGCAGGTTTGGGTCTCTCGGAGGCGGAATGGACCACGGTTCGGATCGCCCCTGACTCGTTACTGATGAGTCGGCTGGCGCGAGGCGAGCCGGTCTACTACGACCGGGCGGAGTCTGGCGACCACACCCCGCTTCCTGAACTGGACGAGTTCATGACCCATGGGCTTCCCTACGCCATCCCCTGCTTGGCGTTGGGCAAGGTGGTGGGTGTTCTTCTGCTCGGCCGGCGCTGGGATCAGAGTGCTCTGTCGAGCGAGGACGTGGAGCTTCTCCAGACTCTGTCCGGTCAGGCAGCCACCGCGCTGGAGAATGCCCGCCTGTATCGGTCCTTGGAGCTCAAGGCCGATCAGTTCGAAAGGCTCAAGGAGCACAGCGAGAACACCATAGAGTCCCTGGAGGCGGGGATCTTGGTGGTCGACCTGGAGGGAAAGGTCGTCCGCTGGAACCGCTCCCTGGAGAGGCTCCACGGGGTCTCGCGCGTCGACGCCTTGGGACGCTCCATCGAGGACTTGTTCTCTGCTTCGTTTCAGGAGGTTCTGACCGCCAGCATCGGGGAGGCGTGGTGGAGCCGAGCCGAGTCTACCGGGGTGTCGCGCTTGAATCTTGTCAACCGACGCAACGAGACGAAAGTGGTCAAGCTTCGCGTGGCGCCCTTTGTTTCCGGCACCGGCGAGACGCAGGGGACGATCGTCATCTTCGAGGACGTCACGGAGAAGGTGGAGCTCGAGACACAGCTCCGGCTCCATGAGAAGATGGCGTCGCTAGGTCTACTCGCGGCGGGAGTGGCCCACGAGGTCAACACGCCGCTCACCGGCATCAGCAGCTTCACCCAGATGTTGCGCGAACAAACCGAAAAGACGGACCCGCGGGCCGGGCTCCTGGAGAAAATCGAGCGGCAGACGGAGCGCGCCTCCAGGATCGTCAACAATCTTCTCAATTTCGCACGCCAGGGCCGGTCGAGCTGCGTCCCCATCGATCTGAACGAGCAAGTCCGCGACGTTCTCTCCCTTTTGGAGCACCAGCTGAGACGCGCCCGGGTCCAGGTGCGGCTGGAGTTGCGCGAGGACTTGCCCCGGGTGTTGGGCGATGAGAACAAGCTCCAGCAGGTGTTCTTGAATCTCTTCCTGAACGCCCAGGACGCCATGCCGTCAGGAGGATGGCTAACCATTAGAACCTGCGCTGCGCCGGAGGGCGTGGTGGTGGAGGTGGCCGATACCGGGCAGGGCATCAGCAAGGAGGATGTCAAGAGAATCTATGACCCCTTCTTCACCACCAAGAAGGTGGGACGAGGCGGGACCGGTCTGGGCCTTTCCATCACCTACGGAATCGTTCAAGAGCACTCCGGACACATTTCGGTGAACAGCGTGGTAGGCAAAGGGACTCGATTCCGGATCGAGCTGCCCGCCATCGAGCCGGGGGTCGCATCCGCTTACGCTGCCGCGGAGCACCGTGAAGGGGTGTAATTCACAGAGCTAGAACGGGTTGGTACCTTCGACGCGCCCATCGTGCAGCCTGCCCATCGCTTGGCGGCCGGAACTCCGGTGTACCGCTACCGGGGTGGTCGTCCCCCATGGCATGCAGGCGGTTAGAGAACCCACATGAGTGACAAAGGAACGGTCCTAGTCGTCGATGACGAAGAGGTGATGCGCGACATCCTGGGATCGCTTCTGGCCAAGGAAGGCTACCGGGTCAAGCTAGCGTCGAGTGGAGAGGAGGGGCTCGAGGTAGGGCGCCGGGAGCCGGTCGACGTTGCCATCGTCGACGTCATGCTTCCCGACATGTCGGGCATCGAGCTTCTAGACGCTCTCAAGCGGGCCGATCCGGAGATGGTGGTGGTGATGATCACCGCCTTCGCCTCGGTGGAGACAGCGATCACTGCGATGAAAAGGGGCGCCTTCGACTACATCACCAAGCCTTTCAAGAACGACGAGGTGCTGGTGGTGGTGAGCAACGGGGCGCACCAGCGCCATCTGATCGATGAGAACCGCACCCTAAAGCAGGCGCTCTCCACGCGCCAGCGCTTCGACGTCCTGGTAGGCAAGGCGCCGAGGATGCACGAAGTCTATGGTCTGATCCAGCAGGTCGCGCCCTCGCGCAGCACCGTGTTGATCTCCGGCGAGAGCGGTACCGGCAAGGAGCTGGCCGCCAAGGCGATTCACAACAACAGCACGCGGAGCGACAAACCCTTCATCACCGTCAACTCCGGGAGCTTGCCTCCCGATCTGCTGGAAAGCAATCTATTCGGTCACCTCAAGGGTGCCTTCACGGGCGCGGTCAGCCCCAAGAAGGGGCTCTTCGAGGTCGCTAACGGAGGCAGCATCTTTTTCGATGAGATCGGAACCATTCCTCTGGAAACGCAAGCCAAGCTTCTTCGGGTGATCCAGGAAAAGGAGTTCATGCGTCTGGGGGGCGTAGACACCATAAAGGTCGACGTGCGGATCATCGCCGCCACCAACAGCGAACTCAAGCAGCTGGTCGATCAAGGCGGCTTTCGCGAAGATCTCTACTACCGGCTGAACGTCATCAACATTACGCTCCCGGCGCTGCGACAGCGCAAGGAGGACATTCCCTTGCTGGTCAACCATTTTCTCGTCAAGTACGGCGAGGAGAATGGTCGCCCCAACCTGACCATCGAGAGAGAAGCGCTGCAGGCGCTGGTCGAGTACGAGTGGCCGGGCAACGTGAGGGAGCTGGAGAACGTCATCGAGAGGGCGGTGGTCCTGGCGGAGGGCAACACCATCGACCGCCGGCTGATACCGGAACACGTGCGCGCCGCGCCGTCTTTTCGCGTGCCGCCGGTGGTGGTTCCGGAAGAGGGGATCTCCTTCCGGGAAGTCATCACCGATTTCGAGAAGAAGCTCATCGAGTCCTCGCTATTGACTTCGGGCGGCGTACAAAAGAAGGCGGCGCAACTTCTCGGTTTGAAACCGACGACCTTGAACGAGATGATCAAGCGCTATAACATCCAGTTGGAAAGGAAGGAAACCACCACCCGATAGGTTCCGCAACGAGGGTAGACACGAGTGTTCCTAAGCTTTCTGTTGATTCTCTCCTTTCATTCCGGTTCTCCTCCCGCCGGCTCCGCTCAAGACGATCCGGTGGAGAGACTTTCTCCCCAGCACCGCAAGTGGCTGGAAGAGGAAGTCGTTTATATCATCCTCGATCGGGAGCGTGAGGTTTTCCTTTCTCTCCAGACGGTGGAGGAGCGGGAGCGCTTCATGGAAGCCTTCTGGAGGAAGCGCGATCCCAACCCGGCCACTCCCCAGAACGAGTTCAAACTGGAGCACTACCGGCGCATCGACTATGCGAACCAGTTCCTCGGCCGTGAGACTTTTCTGCCGGGGTGGAAGACCGATCGCGGAAGGATGTACATCATCCTGGGGGAGCCCATCGAGATACAGCGCTTCGACGACTACAACGACACCCTTCCCGCCCATCTATGGTTCTACCAAGGAGACCCCGCCAAGGGACTGCCGTCCTTCTTCTATCTCTTGTTCTACAAGCGGAATGACGTGGGCGAGTACCGGTTGTACCGGCCGGTGGTCGATGGACCCAATGAGCTGGTGCGGGGAGTGGCCGGCCAGGGTGCTCGGCCCGAGCAGGCGCTGGCGGTGCTGAAAGAAGTCAACGTGGAGCTCGCCCGCGCCTCGCTCTCCTTGGATCCCGCCGAGCCCGCCGACTTCGAGAACGCCCGGCCGTCGCTGGGGAACGAAGCCATGTTGGCCAGGATCTACGACTCTCCCAAGCGAGCCATCCGCACCGACTACGCCGATGCCTGGCTCGAGTACGGCGACCGGGTGTCGGCGGAGTACTCGTTCAATTACGTTCCCAACCGCAGCCTCTTCGCGGTGCTCCATGGGCCGGAAGCCACTCCCTTCATACACTACAGCGTCGAGCTCGATCCCCAGAACTTCACCATGGAGGCGGATGAGGATCAGACCAAGTTCTACACGACTCTCGACGTGAGCGTGGAGGCCCGGGACAAGGAAGGCGT
>DATDRI010000446.1:0-2093 GCA_035291825.1 Vicinamibacteria bacterium
AGCGCCACCCAATCCCACGAGAAGTGAAGGGCGATCGCCGTAGAGAACGAGAGGACGAGCGCTCGTCGCCATCCGGAAGTCCCCATTCGGCCGATCCCCACTCCGAAACCGCCGATGCCTCCCATCACCAGATGGCCGAGGAGACGAACGAGCTCCAGGGGAAAAAGGAGCAGATCCGCGGCGCTTCTCGCCTGGAGAAAGTGGAGAGACTCCTCCGCCGCCATGCCGAGACCGACGATGGAGCCGTAGATGATGCCGTCCATCGGGTCGTCGAATTTCCTGGGGAACGCGAAGGCGATGGCCACGACCGCGGCGAGACGTGTCGTTTCTTCGAGAATCGCCGCGACCGCGGCCTCTGCCGCGTGGGCCTCGACGAGGCCGAGGGCCCAGAGCTCGGTCGTGGCCACGACCCGCATCGTCGCGAACCCGAGCCCCGCCGCGAGAGCGATCAGGTACCAGGGCTCGCGGTTGTAGAGGTCGTAGCGATAGACGAGGACGGCGGCGAGAAACGCCGACAGGCAAACGGCGGCATAAAGGCTCACGATCTTGCCCTTCGCCTTTCGGTGACGTCTCGATCCGGGTTGGTAGCGGGGGGCGGATTCGAACCGCCGACCTAAGGGTTATGAGTCCTTCGCTCTAACCGCCTGAGCTACCCCGCCACTTCGGGGAAGTTTTTCATTTTAGCCGATCTCGAGCCGCGATGCGGCACCGCGGTCTGGCACTCTGCTTGCACTCCTACCTTTCGGGACTCGATATCGGGTCGCTGGCGTTCCGAAACGGTGCATCAATGTTGGGGGGGTGCATCGTGGCGGTTCAGCGCGCCGGTGGCGAGACCGGCTCTTTGGGAGCTTCTCCCGTGGTTGGGTGCCGGTCTCGCCAAATTCTTTTCTTGGCTCCTCTTTCCATCTTCCACTTTAGTGCGCTGGGGCCCCACCCCCAGCGCTCCAATACGGGCGGCCCTCCGGGCGCCGCTGTTTACGCGCTGTTCCACCACTTGTTCCATTTCGGCACTCCCACTTCATTTCCCAACCCGGCCATCGAAGCCATCGGGTCGGAAACGCCGGCGTGCGCGAAGTGCGCCTGCCCTCGATTACCTCTCTACCCTGGGACGCCTTCTACCTCGCGGAGATCGGCGCCTACCACGTCCAGTTGTTCAAACGAGCCGCCGGATCCTACCGGCCGGCCACGTGTCAAGCCCTTCAGGCGGCCGCCAACGTGTCGGCAGCGGACTACGTTCTGGCCAGCTCCGTCAGCGGCACGATGTTCGCTCATCGTCAGTTGGCCGGGCTATCATTTGGTGAATGGAGCATCTCTCGAGGGATATGATCCGGCAGGCACTCGAACGGCTGGCGGAGCATCTTTTGTCCAAGCTGACCGGTGGGAAGAAGGACATCTGGGCCGCGGTCGAGCCCTTCATCGTGCCCGGCTGCGAGCTCAAGGCTCAGTACGCTTTCGCGGATCTATGGGAGGCCGAGCGTGGACATCGCTGACCTCAGTCGAGCGCTGGCTACCTTCGATGCCCTGGCAGCGCGGCAGTTCGTAGCCGATGCCGGTCGGGAGGGAATCGAGTGGTCTCGGGTGGCCGCGCCTTCCATCGAGGATCCGCGAGAAGAGATGGCGATTGCCGCTTCGGTGGTGGAGCTATTGGCGGAAAGAGCGGGGGAGCGCGCACCCGACTGGACCCGCACCGTTCCTCCCGCTCCCCAGCCGATCTTCCTGGTACGAGCCGCCGCCTCAATGCCTCGAACTCGTCGGATGTGCGAGGAAGAGAGTCCAGAACCCCTCCGGCGTCGGAGGATCTTTGCTCTGCCCGACTTTCTCACCATCGCCTGATTCGAAAAGCGGACGAGCCCCTGTGCCGGACTCCCCTGCTGCGCGGCCTACGGCTATCTACAATGCCGGAGGCTCTACGAGATCAGCACTAGCGCCGTTTCAGGAAGAAGTAGACCGGCACTCCCAGGAGCATCACCACCGTCCCCAGACCCGCGTTCCGCGGGTCGCCGACGGCGATGAACACCAGAAAGAACGCCGCGACCAAGAGGTACAGCGCGGGGATGAACGGGTACCCGGGCACCCGATAGGGACGCTCGAGG
>DATDRI010000447.1:0-1824 GCA_035291825.1 Vicinamibacteria bacterium
GGCGGGAAGACTGGCCGTCGCCCGGGAGATTCATTTCCGACTCCTGGGCCTGATGAACGCCAACTTCTTCGAGACCAATCCCGTCCCGGTCAAGGCCGCGCTGGCCATGATGGGTCTCATCGCAGAGAACTACCGACTTCCACTGACGCCCCTGAGCGGGGAGAATCGCCTGCGTCTGCGCGAGCAATTGGCCCATCTGGAGCTGGTCGAGGAGCTCACGCGAGATCGTGGCTAGCAAAGGGAGCGCCGGTTTCCAATGGGCGAGGCGGGGCTAAGGCAGGCGATCGAAGAGCTCTACCAGCTACCGAGCGATCGGCTTCCAGCGGACGCCGAGGATCGGTTCCGGGAGCTCCGGGAAAAGCTCTCGCGGGGAGAGATTCGGGCCGCCCAGCCATCTGCCCACGGCTGGGTAGTGAATGCTTGGGTGAAGAAGGGCATCCTTCTGGGATTTCGTCTGGGACGCATCGCCGACTTCTCCATGATGCAGCCCCCCCTGCGTTTCTTCGACAAACACACGTTTCCCCCTCGGGGCTTGGAGCTGGAAGACCAGGTGCGGGTGGTTCCCGGCGGTTCGTCCATCCGGGACGGCTCCTTCATCGGTCGCGGCGTGGTATGCATGCCGCCCATGTTCGTCAACGTCGGCGCCTATGTGGATGAGGGCACCCTGATCGACTCGAACGCTTTGGTGGGCTCCTGCGCTCAGATTGGCAAGCGGGTCCACCTTTCCGCGGGTGCTCAAATCGGTGGCGTATTGGAGCCGGTGGGAGCGATGCCGGTGATCATCGAAGACCAGGTTCTGGTGGGAGGCAACTGCGGTGTGTACGAGGGAACGATCGTCAAGAAGGAAGCCGTCCTCGCCCCCGGCACCATTCTTACCCGCGGCACACCGGTCTACGATCTCGTCAATGAAACGACGTTGCGAGCAAGCGGGGAAGCACCTCTAACCATACCGCGAGGAGCGGTGGTGGTTCCCGGCAGCCGGCCGGCGCGGGGAAGCTTTGCCGCCCGAGAGAATCTCCACCTCTATGCGGCCATGATCGTCAAGTACCGTGATCCGGGAACCGATGCGGCGGTGGCTCTGGAGGATGCCCTACGCCAGTGACTACGATGAGTCGCCGCGGCTGTTCGGTGAGGGCTTCCGCCGAGAAGCATCGATCTTCTCTTGGATGAACGCGGCACCGAACACCTTCTCGGCGCTCCAACGATTGTGCTGATGGCAGAAAAGCCTTAGATACTTCTCATCGTGGGTTCGATACAAGGCAAAGGGACGTTCGTGCTCGATCTCGAGTCCCGTTCGCGACCGACATCGGGTTCCGTCCGGACCTCGGTATTGACATTGATGGTTCGCCCGCTCGTGGACGCGCTCGCGAACTTCTGAAGGGATATAGCGGGACTTAGCAAAAACCTCGTCTGGACGAGATTTTTTCCTGGAAGTCTCGCCCCTCCGCTTGACCGACCTCCCCAATCGCCGTGCGTGCTTTCTCTTCAGGTCTTTCTTGTCGAGCGCGATATCCAGGGCCCGCTCCATGATCTCGACCATGTGCTGGAGAGGGTTCTCGACCCCGAGGACTTCCGCCAAACGGTCGAACTTTTCCTTGAACTTACGGTCGGCCGAGAAGCGGAAGTTGAAAAGGTCCTGCCTTGCCGGCTCGAGGATACTCGGTGACACTCGGGGAACGGGGCGCGGCATCGTGGCCTGCGGAGCCGGTTGGGGTGGCGTGGGCAGCACGGCCGGTGGTGAGATCAAAGCCGGCGGAGAAGGTGTCTTGCGAATCGAGGGTGCAAAGACGGGCTTTGGTCGCAGCGCAACGAGGTATTCCTCGG
>DATDRI010000448.1:0-2767 GCA_035291825.1 Vicinamibacteria bacterium
GGCCAGGACCGTCTTGGACTCGCCTCCGTCCAAAGAGCCGATGCGAACCTCCTCCGCCTGGTTCGCTCCAAACACCACGTAGAGAAACTTGCTGCCACCGGGGAGAAACTGGGGCCAACCCACTTGCGCCGCCTTCTCGCCTTCAGGAGTAACCTGAGGAGACGCGATCCCCCCTGCGGCAGAGACCCGCATGATAGGGTCGGCTCCCTGGCCGTCATAGAGAATCACGCCGTCTTCGTTCCAGGCACCGTCGGCACCCGTCGGCGCGTCACAGATCGTCTGCGGTGGACCTCCGCTGACCGCGATCTTCTTCAGCTTGCCGCCGGAAAAAAAACCCAACTGGCTGCTGTCGGGGGACCAGAAGGGGCGACCGGCACCTTCGGTTCCGGGCAGAGGTTGGGCTTCCAAGGCGTTGAGCGGCCGCAGCCAGATCTGAGCCTTCCCCTGCTCGTCGATGCCATTGAAGGCGAGATAGCGGCTGTCGGGAGAGAGCTTGGGGGAACCCAGGACGGGCAAGCCTTGGGGGGGCGGCACGTCGAAACGCACGACCTGGGGTGGCGCGGGGGTTCGCATGGCCCAAAGAATCGCAAAGACGACGGCGGCCAGAGTTGTCACCGAAACGGCGCCCCAGGCGAAACGCTCTCGGAGACGACCACCCACAGAGGAACGGGCCGCGGCCTCGGGGCCCGCCTCCGCAATCCACTCCAGCTCGCGGGCAACGTCCCCGGCGCTCTGCCACCTCTTGTCGGGATCCTTGGCCAGACAGGTTCGGATGACGCGATCCAGCGCGACGGGTGAAAACGACTGGACCGTCGAGACCGAAGCCGGTTCCGCCGACATTATCGACGAGATCAAGCTCGCCTGGCTCTTGCCCTCGAATGCCTTTTTCCCCGTGACCATCTCGTAAATCAAAGCACCGAGCGCGAAAATGTCCGTCCGAGCGTCGGCATCTCCGCCCTCGAGCTGCTCGGGAGCCATGTACTGAAACGTTCCCAGAATGGTTCCCGCCGCGGTCAACGACTTCTGCTCGGTGGGGAGCGAGGACAGGGGCGACATACCCGGGGCGCCGGAAATGGTGCTCGCCAGTTTCGCCAACCCGAAGTCCAGGAGCTTGGCTCCCGACTTCGTCAGCATGACGTTCCCCGGTTTCAGATCCCGATGCACGACGCCGTGACGGTGCGCCTTGTCCAGAGCCTCCGCGATCTGAATGGCGTAGCGGAGCGCTTCGGTCAATGGCACCGGCCCCTTCTTCAGCCGCTCGGCCATTGTCTCCCCTTCGATGTGCTCCATCACCAGGAAGACCACGCCTCCTTCCCGGCCAATGTCGTGGAGCGTGCAAATATGAGGGTGGTTCAAGCTCGAAACCGCTCGCGCTTCCCGCTCGAAACGCTGGCGCAGATCGTCATCGTGGGACAAGTGCGCGGGTAACACCTTGATGGCCACCGTCCGCTCCAGCCGGGTGTCCTGAGCCTTGTAGACTTCACCCATGCCTCCCGCACCGAGGGGGGACAGAATCTCGTAGGGGCCGAGCCGGGTACCGGAGGTCAAGGGCATGGCGCACAAGATAGTTCGGTACGGGTTTCCAAGTCAAAGGTTCGCTAGGAGACTCCCAGGATGACGTTCAAGTTCATGGGCAGCACCACCGTGAACGTGGAGCCCTTGCCAGGGTGAAAGCCCTCTTGTTCGAAGGCGGCAGCGTTCATGAGCTCACGTATCGTCTCGTAGGCACAAGGGGAGAGCTCGCCATATGTTTTCAGCACGCCCTCAGCCCTCCACGTTCAACTCCCGCCGGCGCCACAAGAGATAGACCGGGGGATAAACGAGGAGCTCTAGAAGGAACGACGTCACCAGGCCTCCGACCATGGGCGCCGCCACCCGCTTCATCAGGTCGGCGCCGGTTTCCATGGACCACATGATGGGCATGAGGCCGATGAACGCCGCCGCCACGGTCATAGCCTTCGTCCGGACCCTTTCACCCGCTCCGTGAACGATCGCCTCGTGGAGGTCTTCGAGATTGCGCAGCCGGCCGGCGGACTTCGCCTCGTCGTGGGAGAGATCCAGGAAGAGGAGCATGAAGACACCGGTCTCGGCGTCGAGACCCATGAGGGCGATCGTCCCCACCCAGGTGGCGATGGAGAGGTTGTATTCCAGAAGATGCAGGAGCCAGATCGCCCCCACGAGAGAGAACGGGACCGCGAGGAGCACGATTGAAGTCTTGGCGAACGAGCGGGTGTTCAAGTAGAGGAGGAAGAAGATGAGGAACAAGGTGAGGGGAACGACGACTCAGGAGCAGTTTGTCAAAATGGCGGACTCCGGCAGAGTGAGCGGGCTCCAGGATCGGCAAGGATTTCCGTCAGCCCTTCGGCGACTGGCTTGGCTCGGGCTGACAGGTTTTCTCCTGAATGGCAACTGGGAGTGGCTCCAAACTCCTCTTTATCAGGATGCGACGAAATCCGTGAACGATATCGTCTGGTTCCGGCTTCATTGCACCGTGGGCGACGTTCTGATCCTCCTCGGGTGTGCCCTGGTGGTCACCGGCCTCCGTCGGTCCACGAGCTGGCTTGCCAGGCCGCGGATTCTGGATTTCTCCCTCATGACGGCGCTCGGCCTCACGTATACGTCTTTCAGCGAGCTCGTGAACCTCAGTCGCGGTACCTGGGCATACTCGGAGCTCATGCCCCTCGTCCTCGGCACGCCGGTAGGGCTGGCACCGCTCGCGCAGTGGCTCGTCTTGCCAACGGCGGCGGTGTGGTTCGCGGCGCGCCTC
>DATDRI010000449.1:0-8959 GCA_035291825.1 Vicinamibacteria bacterium
TATCCAGCGGGTGGCGCGTTCCGCCACCCCGGCGTGTTGCAATTGTGCTACGTTGAGCTTGGGAAGGAGCCAGGGAGCTGAGCCCTTCTCTTCGGGGTGCGAGATGCAAGTCGTCCCCTCAGGTAAAGGACACGACCGGAATGGCGTTCTCCAAACTGGACCCGTCGCGAACCGCTTTCGGAGCGCCTGGCCAGCCTTCCCCTGACAAAGAAGAACAGACGGAAGTCGGAAGCTACTTCATCGCGAACTACCCCCCGTTCTCTTTTTGGTCGGAGAAGCATCTCTCCGCGGTGGAAGAGGCTCTGGTGCGGCCTCCCGATCCCCGGGTTCCCCTCGGGCTCTACCTTCACATTCCCTTTTGTCGCAAGCGATGCAAATTCTGCTATTTCAAGGTCTATACCGAAAAGACCAGCCGTGACGTGGAGGCTTACGTCAGCGCTCTGGCCGATGAGGTGGGTCTCTACAGTCGCTTCCCGGCCTTCTCCCAACGCTCCCTGCGCTTCGTGTACTTCGGCGGAGGGACGCCTTCTTTTCTGAGCCCCCGGCAGCTCCTCTCGTTCGTCGAGAGGCTCCGCGAGTTCGTGAACTGGGATGGCGCGGAGGAGGTCACGTTCGAGTGCGAGCCGGGGACCTTGAGTCGCAGCAAGGTGGAAGCCTTGAAGGAGATTGGAGTCACACGCCTCAGCCTGGGCGTCGAGAACTTCGACGATGCCATTCTCCGCGAGAATGGCCGCGCCCACGAAAGCGCCGAGATCTATCAGTCCTACGAATGGATTAAGGAAGCCGATTTCCCCAACGTCAACATCGACCTCATCGCCGGGATGGTCGGAGAGACGGAGCAGAATTGGGAGGCTTGCGTCCGCAAGACCATCGAGCTTGCTCCCGACAGCGTAACCATCTACCAGATGGAGCTTCCTTACAATACCGTGTACTCGCACGAGATCCGGATCGAGGGACAACCGGTCCCGGTGGCAGGGTGGGAGCAGAAGCGGGCGTGGGTGGGAAACGCCTTTGCCGATCTGGAGAGGGCCGGCTACCGCGTGTCGAGTGGGTACACGGTGGTGAAGGACTCCAAGCCTGGCAAGTTCAGCTATCGGGATAGCCTCTGGCACGGGGCCGATATGGTGGGAGCCGGCGTCTCGTCCTTTTCCTTCGTGGGAGGAGTTCACTTCCAGAACCTGGACCGTATCGAGGATTACGTTGCAACCGTCGGAAAAGGGCGTCTGCCTCTCAAGAGAGCCTTGCCGGTCGGGGACACCGAACGGTTGATCCGAGAGCTCATCCTCCAGATGAAGTTGGGAAGTCTCGACCTCGCGTATTTTCGTGAGAAGTTTCAGCGAGACGTCATCAAAGAGTTTCAACCGGCATTCGAAGCCCTGAAGCGCCAGAGTTACCTCGACTGGGAAGGGGATCGTGTCGTTCTCAGCCGCCAGGCGCTTCTGCGGGTCGATACGCTCCTGCCCAGCTTCTTCCTGCCCGAACATCGGAATGCCCGCTACACTTGATGAATAGAAGCGACCTCCCGCAGGAAAGCTCGGTGGTGGTGCTGGGCGGAGGCCCGGCGGGAGCCACCGTCTCGGCCCTCCTCGCCCATGCCGGCCACCAGGTTCTGTTGCTGGAGCGCGAGAGATTTCCCCGCTTTCACATCGGGGAGTCGTTGATACCAGAGACCTACTGGACGCTCCAGAAGCTGGGCGTTCTCGAAAAATTACGCTCTAGCTCCTCGCCGGTAAAGGTGAGCGTCCAGTTCATCTCCGAGTCGGGTCGGGCCTCCCGGCCGTTCTACTTTTTCGAGCGAAAACCGGGTGAGAGCGCCTACACCTGGCAGGTCGAGCGATCCTGGTTCGATCAGATGCTGCTCGAGAACGCGGCCGAGAAGGGAGTGGACGTCCGCCTGGGAGTAACCGCCAAGGAGATTCTCTTCGAGGGGGAGCGCGCTCTGGGAGTAAGGGCCTCGACCGAGAACGGCCGCGAGGCGACGGTGCGCTCCCGAGTCCTGGTCGACGCCACCGGACTCTCTTCCCTCGTCTCGCGGCAGCTCGGCCTCAGGAAGAGAGACCCCTATTTGGGCAAGGCGGCGGTCTTTTCTCACTACCAGAACGCCCTGAGGGATAGCGGCATCGACGAGGGGGCCACGCTCGTCATCCACACCGCCGGCAATCGGGGTTGGTTCTGGTATATCCCGCTCTCCGAGAACCGGGTCAGTGTGGGCGTGGTGGGCTCTCCCGAGGAGCTCTTTACCGACGGGGATTCCAAGGATGACATCCTCGCCCGAGAGATCGACCGCTGCCCTGCCGTCGCCAGCAGACTCGAGAAAGCCCGGCAGGTCTTCCCGGCCCGGGTGGTGAGCGACTACACGTACCGGGCAACGCGGTGCTCGGGCGATGGATGGGTCTTAGTGGGAGACGCCTACGGTTTCATCGACCCGATCTACTCGACGGGGGTCTTCCTGGCGCTGAAATCGGGCGAGATGGCCGCCGAGACCATCAGCGAGTCTTTGCGTCGCGGCGATTGCTCGGGAAAAGCTCTGGGCTGCTGGGGGCCCAAGCTCACCGACGGCATGAACGCCCTGCGACAGCTGGTCTATGCCTTCTACACGCCGGGATTCAGTTTCGCCCGATTCGTTCAGGAGCACCCCGAGCACCGCGACCGTTTGACCGACCTCCTCATCGGTGACGTCTTCAAGGAAGGCGTCACCGACATATTCGAGGATCTCAAAACCTTCTGCAATTTGCCGGCCGATTCCGGGCGTTCGTAGTGCCCTGAGCCGCTCTGGCCGTCGCATCCTGGCGGGCGTGCTCCGGTAAGATGCGTACCCTTCCCCTTTTCTCCCGCGCGTTCTCGAGCGGTTTGCTTTCAGCGCGTTAGCTTCGCTAACATCGGCCGCCTAAACGATGCACCTCCAGATCCGCCCCAAAACTGTTAGCACGTTGATCCAGGTCCTTCTCGCCTCATTCCTCCTTATCGCGGCAGGGCCGAAACAGGTCTCGGAGTGGGAATGGGAGGAGGTGCCGCGTGTGGTCGCCATGGGCGATGTCCACGGCAACTTGGACAAGCTCACTGCCATATTGCAAGGCACCGGCGTGGTGAACGACCGGCTCCGCTGGACGGGCGGGAGCGATCACGTCGTCCTCTGCGGAGACCTGGTGGACCGCGGGCCGGCGGACCGAGAGGTGTTGGATCTGGTGAAGCGGCTACAGAAGGAAGCGGCCAGAGAGGGTGGTTGGGTGCACGCGCTTTGGGGTAACCACGAGCTCATGAACCTGGTTCGTGACTTCCGTTTCGTGTCTGCCCAGAGCTTCGCGAGCTTCGCCAAAGAGGAACGCGCCCAAGAACGACACGAGATCTGGCTGGTCTTCCAGAGATTCAACGAATCTGCGGGCGTTTCCGCCGAGCGGCTGAGAGCCTTCTTCGATGAGCAATATCCGCCCGGCTACTTCGCTCGCCAGAAAGCCTTCGGAGCGAAAGGCGACTACGGCTCTTGGCTCATCCGGCAACCCATCCTGGTGAAGATCAACGATATCGTCTTCCTCCATGGTGGACTGACGCCCGAGGTAGCCGCACTCGGCATCGAGAAGATCAATCGCAGCTTTCGCGAGAGCATTCCCTTGCTCCTCCAATCGATCGAGGTCCTTAATCCCATCGTCGCCGGGGTCCCGACGTTCGCTAACCTGGCGGGCGCGGCGCTCTATGTGGTCGACAGCCAAGCCCAGGCAGAAGCTGAGAAGGAGGCAGAGGCCGAGAGACCCGCGCTGCCTCCGAATATCGTGCTTGCCTCCCGCACTTTTCTGGAGCAGACAGAGACTCTTCCCTTCCTTCCAGACGGCCCTCTTTGGTACCGTGGGAACTCATGGAAGAGCGAGGAAGAGGAGCTGGCGCGGTTCGAAAGGGTCCTCGAGCTTCTCGATGCGCGCGCCGTCATGGTAGGTCATACCTCGACCCGGAACGGGCTGGTCACGACTCGGTTCGGTGGTCGTCTGTACCGAGGGGACGTCGGAATGGGTTCTGGCCGTCCACCGCGCGCCGTCGTGTTCCAGGGCCTGGAAGCACTCGTCTACGATCCCGGTACCCATGCCTACAGCCCACCGCAGATCGAGCGCCCTCAGGGTGACGGCTCCTTGCCAGTGGACGTGGATGTCTCAACCGAGCCGACTCCTACCGGGCCGCCTGAAGACATCCAGAAGGACGAGCGCGAAGGAGAATCCTCCCACCCGCCGAACAACTAGTAAGATCCACCAGGCTGTCTACGATGTGACGACCTGGACGGTGGCGGGGCGTCTTGGCGAAATGCATCAAGTCAGCGTAGGGACGCTGCTTCCTCGGTGCCGGCGCTCACCGAACCCGAGGGCCTCTCGACGAGATACTCCTTCAGTTGGATCGCGGCGAGCCTCTGCCCCGCCGCGTTCCAGTGCATGTCCCCCAAGGGAAGATAGAGATCCCCGCTTGCTCTTCGGAACGCCGGCAGGAGATCCAGGCAGGAAACTCCTCGCTCCCGGCACCAACCCATGATCCGTCGGTTGGGACTCTCCAGATCGAACGCGGATTCCTCCAAAGCATAGGCGAAGGTGGTCGCTCTCCAGTCTCTATCATTCACCTGAAAGCGCTGGGGTATCAAAAAGAACACCAGTTCGACCTCGTTCTGCCGACACAAAGAGTCGAGGGCACTCATGTAGTGCAGGAGTGCTTGGTATGACTCCTCCACGATGGGAATGGGATGAAGACCATAGAAGTGTCCCAGGGAATGAATGGCGTCGAACGAGTGCACCTCCAGGGGATGGTCCTGAAGCCAGGAACCGATAGGCTCCGGCCCGGTTACTCGAGAGAGAAGCCGGTAAGCTCGCCAGCTTCGGAGGCTGCGATCGACTCTGAGAGGCAAGCGCTCGAGGTAGGAACGCTTGAAAGCACCCGCCGGCAGGAGAGAACCTGTCATGACGTCTTTCTCGAAGACGAGGCCGTGCCGCGCCGCATAGCTATGGGAGATGTCATTGCCCAAAGTGATTCCAACCAGAATGAGATCCGGATGGAACTTCAACCCGTGGTTCCTCATGTACTCGAAATAGGCACCCGGGTGTCCGGCACCCGCAATGAGCACCTCGCTACTCGCCAGCTCGTCTTCCAGCACCTGGCCCAATGTCTCATCTTGGTCGGTCCGGTAACCTGCCACGAAACTGTCACCGATGAGAAGGATCCGGTAGGTTTGCTCTGATTTCGCATACTCGACGCTGCGGCGATTTCGAAAGCCGAACCGGTTGGTAATGAACCGAGCCTCTCCGCGCTCTCCCACGACCGTCAGGTCCAGATCGGGGATGAGAAACCCTCCTTCACCATACTCCCCTGTCAGGTCACCGTAGTCCTTGAGACCTTCTCCGGCCCTGGCCCCATCGATGGTGGACAAGAACGTCTCCAGAACGAGCACCGATGTAAACATTGAGGCGCTCAGCAACACGTATCGCCTGGGGATGGACGTCAGGCGATAGAGCGCCAGCAGGAAGTAGACACCGATGACGACCAGGGCGCCGTCTCGGCCGAAGACCAGTGTGAGTGGATGCAACAGCAGCAGGATCAAAACGACTGGGAGGTGGAAGAGAACAAGAGGACCGGTCCTGAACCGCTCCAACCAGCAGAGACTCGAGACCAAGTAGAGCGCCAGCAGAGCGGCATGCTCGCGGGACCAAGGAGCGGCGAAGACGAAGGGTGCAAGCGAAGTGATAGTGACTATCTGAAAAAGGCAGAGGATCCAAAAGACAAAGAAAACGGATTCGGAGCGACGCCACACCGGCGACATCCTAACACGGGCTCAGCACGCCGGCTGCCTGGGCGCGAGTTGTTCCAGTTTTCCCCCCATCACGTGGGACTTTCCCCGCGCAAGCGGTCGGGCCCAGCGGAAAGTCAGGTGAGCTAACTGCCTGCCGGGAAGAAGGATCCGGCGTTCGGTGAAGCCAGTCCACACCTGGCGCGATAGTTGCCTAATAGACAAAGAAGAAGAGGAAGCGCATGAGCAAGTACCTCGCGAATCGCCAGTTCCCACGGCTTGTGCCGCAGAACTCCATCCCGGTGTCCATTCACGACGGGCAGCACGGGCAGGCCTTCGGGTTGATTACCAACGTCTCAGAAGGGGGAGCCAGCTTCGCTGCCGGCGTCGCCTACCTCGCTGGTTCGAAGATCTTGCTCCGCATCTGCTTCGATCGCCACGCCGAGCCCTTCGTCACCGAGGCCAGAGTCGCCTGGAGCCGTAAAGAGGAAGGCAAGACGGGGAAGGGCTTCGTTCATGGCGTCAGGTTCTCGATCCTGGAGGAGGAACAGGCTCGGCTGCTCCGTGCGACGTTGCAGCGTCCCGAGTTCCAGGTGATCTTCCGTACCCACCGTGAGTTTCCCCGACTCGTGCCGCATGACTCGATCCTGGTGTCGATCCAGGATGCTCAGAGCAGACAGACCCACGGCCTCATCGTCAATGTTTCGGAGGGCGGCGCCAGTTTTTCCACGCACGTCGCCTACGCCGCCGGATCGAACGTCCTGCTGAAAATTGGCTTCGATCCCGAGATGCCTTTCGCTACCGAAGCCCAGATCGCATGGGGACTGGAGGCGGAGGGCTCCGCAGGAGACGGAAGTCCCCGTTTCCTTCACGGCGCGAAATTCGCCGTCCTGGAAGATGAGAAACGCACCGAGCTCCAGAAGATTCTGAAACGTCCGGAGTTCAAGGTGGTCTTCCGCCCCCAAACCGAGGTCTTAGGAGACGATTTCCCGGGCGATCCTCGGATCGAGCTCCAGACGAAGTCATAGTCCAGCCACTGGCGCCAGGGTTTCTCGAGCTCGATTCACCAGTCCACGCCCTCCCGATCTGGCAGTTACTCGGTCCGCAGCGCCACCCCAACTTGCTTCCGGCTGGCCGCTGCCGCTACGTCCATATCGCCGCTTGAAGTATGATGAACATCGAGGTGACCGCTATGAGACGCCCTATCATCTTGGTTAGTTTCCTCCTAGTCGCGGTTGTGGCTTCCCCGGGGTGCGAAAGTAACACCTCCAATTTAGCAGCGCCCACCGATACCACCTTCGATCTGGCCGATCTGGCCGAAGTCTTGTTCGCCACCGGCGTACCGGTAGACGTCGGCAACGAGGAAGTGGTTTCTTTTTTTCCCGTTCCGGTTCGACACTTCACGGTCTTCGACGATGACGTTTTGGTCTTGGAGTTCGTCGGCCCCAACACCGCCACCGCTGTGGCGAGCACCATCTCTTCGGACGGTACCACCATCAACGGTCAGGTCATCGATTGGCCCGCCACACCACATTTTTTTCAGGAGGGACGGATCATCGTCCTCTATCTGGGAGACGACCCCCAGGTGATCTTCGCTCTCGAGCAGATTCTGGGTCCCCAGTTCGCCGGGGGCTAGAATCGGCTGCCCTTCCAGCGAGTCCGTTTTCATGATAGTGGCTGCATCGTCTGAGCACCCCGTCCCTGAACCCTCAGGCTCGAACGAGCCGTTGGTACCTGCCCACGAAGAGGAGGGGGTCAGGCGGATGAGGCGGCGGATGACTTCCAGATGCGCGTGTCCCGCCCCAGTCAGTACCAGACGAACCCTACCGTGTTGCCGGCTCCTTTGCTTGGTCCATTTGCCCCAGAACTGAGTAGAATAACCCATCCTGCCGGAGGCGACCCTTTCGTGCACCGGGTAACGTATGCCTTAGCCTCCAGATAGGGGATGGGCTCTCTTGGATAGCGATGGAATACTTCTTGCCCCATTCCTCCCCAAGAGAGCGTTTGGGGAGGTTCACGATGCAAACGACGAAATCAACCTCGACCGTCGGCTCACTATTTCTTGTCGGGCTTCTAGCCGCTGTTCCGCTCGATGCCGCCCCGCAGGGCGAGCGACCTAACGCAAGCGCTGCGGCTTCGGGCGCCGCGTCGTTCAAGATTTACTGCGCCAGCTGCCACGGCATTCAAGCCAAAGGAGACGGCCCACTGGCGGAGCACCTGACGGTCCCTCCGGCCGATCTCACCCGGCTGAGCGAGAGGAACGGTGGATCGTTCCCCTTCGAGGATGTGCGAAAGAAGATCGACGGACGAGAAAAAGTACCCGCCCATGGAAGCAAGGACATGCCGGTCTGGGGTGATGCTTTCAAGACGACCGATACCGAAGAGCAAGCCCAAGACCGGATCGTGGCCATCACGCATTTCCTTTGGTCCATTCAGGTCGTGGCGGGGGAGTAACGACCTTTCCTTAACGTCGATGCCTGGGTTCGACCTGGTCCCGCCGCGGGCTCTCTGGCAACCTACTACGCCGCTGCGAATCACGGGACTATGCTAGCCTAGCGAAGTGGGATCCACTCCCGTCAAGCTCACCGTCGACTCCGAGCGGCTCGCCCGGCGGATGCTCCTCTCTTGTGTGTTGGCGGAGGTGCTGTTCGTCTTCCTCGACTACCACGTCAACTACGGCGAATGGACCGACATCGGGGCCATGCGCCGCCTGTTCAATACCGCGCGCGAAGATGGATTGGCCTCCTGGTTTGCTGCCACCCAGACGCTGTTGACAGGGCTGACCCTGGGCTTCATCTATCTCTCGCTGAAGAACCGGTCGGGGGCGCGAGGGAAGGCGACCGGATGGCTGATTCTGGCGATCTTTTTCATATATATGGCCGTCGACGACGGCGCTCAACTACACGAGCGGGTGGGTAGCACCGTCGAAACGATAAGAAGTAACGCTGGGTCCTCCTTCGATTTCTTCCCGAGCTACACCTGGCAACTCGTCTTCCTTCCCAGCTTCGGCGCGCTGGGGCTCTTCATGCTGGTCTTCCTTTGGCGGGAGCTCCAGGCAACTTCATCGAGAGTGCTCCTGTTGACTGCCATCTCCTTCCAGGTCTTCGCGGTGGGAATGGATTTCGTGGAGGGCCTCGAACCGACCCATCGATGGAATCTGTACGCGATAATTTCGGATAACTACGATCTGGAGCCGTGGACCGAGGC
>DATDRI010000450.1:0-7197 GCA_035291825.1 Vicinamibacteria bacterium
TGCTGGGAGTGGTCCTCGGCTGGGCGCTTTTCGGTCGCAACGGCGGTGAGCCACTGGGTATCGGGGACTCCGGTCGCCCCGCCGTCGCGGTCATGTATTTCGAAAGCCTGAGCGGCGATGAGGAAATCCGATGGCTCTCCAAGGGACTGCCCAACATGTTGATCACCGACCTCGCCCAGACACCGGGTCTCGACGTGGTCAGCAGCGAACGCATTCAAAAGATCCTCAAACAGATCGGCCAGGAGGATCTGGAGCACATCGACAAGAGCCTGGTCGACGAAGTCGCGCGGCGTGCCGGGGCGGGAGCCGTGGTGGTGGGAAGCATTTTCAAATCGGGAGAGGAAGTGCGCATCGATGTTCAGGTGCAGGACGTCGGAAGCGGTCGCATCCTCTCGGCGGATAGCGTGCAGGGACAAGACGTCTTCCCCCTCGTCGACGAGCTTACCGCACGCATCCGATCGAGCCTTCAAATGGGCGACAGCCCCGCCGATCGTCCGCTCGCCGACGTGACGACACCCTCTCTGGAAGCGTTTCAGCTCTTCAGCGATGGTCTCGACGCCCGCCGGAACCTCCGGTGGCAGGATGCGCGGCGGCTCTTCGAGCGAGCGGTCGCGAACGATCCGTCCTTCGCCATGGCCTATTCCGAGCTGGTGCGAGTCGCTCAGGAACTCGGTGAGACCCAGCTCGTCGAGGAATATCGGAAAAAGGTCCTGGAGAATTTGGACCGGCTACCCGAGCGGCAGAGGCTCTTGGTGGAAGCTCGCGACGCGCACCGCTACGAGGGCGATCAAAGGAAAGCCATCGAACTTTTCGAAGCGCTCATCGCAAAGTACCCAGACGAGGAGGACGCCTATCCCGAGCTGTTGCGACTTCAGACCAATCAGCCAGATCAGCTCGCGGTCGCGGAACGCGGCGTCGAAGCCGTTCCCAGCTCGGGTCCGCTCCGGAACGACTACGCGTATCAGCTGCTGTTTGCCGGACGTTATGCGGAAGCCGTGCGTCAACTGGAAACCTATGTCGAGCTCAACCCCGGTGAGCCCAATCCTCATGACAGCTTGGCCGAAGCTTACCTCTTCACCGGCCAGCCCGAAAAGGCAGTCGAGATGTACGGACAGGCTCTCGAGATCGATCCTTCCTTTGGTCCTTCGCACGCGGGTCGGGCCTGGGCCTTTGCTGCCATGGGCCGGTACGACGAGACGCTGGCCGAACGAGAGAGGTTGCGGCAGTCGGAGAACCCCGCCCTCTCACCAGGGGAACTATGGTTCGGGAATGCATTCATCCTGTCGCGCCTGGGCCAATACAAGGATGCGAACGCCGCGATCCAGGAAGCACAAGAGCTCGACGAGGGCGCGGGCCTCAGAGTGGCTCTCCTCTTGCTCTCGGCACTCACTCGTTTCGAGCGGGAACGATATGGGGAGGCCGTGGAGATAGCGAAACAAGCCCAGGCGCTAGCTCCCGAAGTGACGATGCCGCTGCACAGGGGGTATTACTCTTTCACGGCGCCATACCTGGCCGGCGTGGCGGAAGCCCGGGGAGGGAATCGGGACGCCGCGCGAGCTCACCTCGAAGCACAGGCCGCAAGCTATGACCCTGGCACCGAGTGGCAGAAATGGCTGCACGAAAGCCTGCGCGGGGAGATCGCCCTGGCCGCGGGCGACCTGGCAGTGGCCGAAGCGGCGTTCTCCGAAGGTGAGCCCCAATTCAAAATGATATTTAGCGCCGGGATTTCCACAGTTACTCTGTTCCTCAACCAGACCCCCTCGCGAGACGGCCTGGGCCGCGTGATGAAAGCGCAAGGGGACCTGGCCGGTGCGATTCGGTTCTACCGCGCCCTGCTCACGCCCGATATGAGCTCCAAGTGGACGGCGATGCTGGAACCACGCCTGGTCCTCGAGCTCGCCCGACTTCTCGACGCGTCCGGCGACAAAGAGTCAGCGCGGACGGAGTACCAGCGATTCCTGGCGCTGTGGAAGAACGCGGATGAGGGTTTGCCGGAGCTGCAGGAAGCCCGAGCGTATCTCGCGAATTGACGGGCAATGAACCGTCGGAACCGCGCCCAGACGGGACGGATTTCTTTCTGGAATATTGGGCTTCGTGCTAGAACTACGTCTAGCGTTCTCGTCTCGTGACGATCCGGTAGGGACGCCAGCGGTGGAGAATGCGGGTCCGATCCCGCCAAGGAGTCGCTCATGGCAGAGAAGGAAGTAAGCGGTTCACCCCAGTTCACGTCGCTCCATTGGCTCATTTGCGCGGTGGCGGCGCTCGGCTTCGCGTTCGACATCTACGAGCTTCTCATGCTGCCGCTCATCGTCCGACCCGCCCTCATGGAGCTTGGCCCGTACGCCCCGGGCACGCCGGAGTTCAACGCTTGGGTTGGATGGCTTTTCTGGGCTCCTGCCGTCGCCGGCGGGGTGTTCGGCCTCCTCGGTGGCTACCTGACCGACCGCTTCGGTCGCCGAAGGGTTTTGGTCTGGAGCATTCTCCTGTACGCGGGCTCGGCCATGGCCGCCGGTTTTTCGACCTCGTTGCCGATGCTTCTCCTATTTCGGTGCACGACGTTCGTGGGCGTGTGCGTCGAGTTCGTCGCCGCGGTAGCCTGGCTCGCGGAGCTCTTCCCCGAGGCAAAACGCCGGGAGGCTGTCCTCGGCTACACCCAGGCGTTCTCGTCCGTCGGCGGCTTGATGGTTACCGCAGCCTACTACCTCGCGGTCCGATTCGGTCCTTCCCTACCTATCATCCAAGGTGGCCACGAGGCCTGGCGCTACACGCTCATCTCTGGCGTCATTCCGGCGATTCCTCTGATCGTCATTCGACCCTTTCTCCCCGAGTCTCCCGCCTGGGCGGAGAAGAAGCGGGCGGGTACGCTCAAGCGACCGAGCTTCTTGGAGCTCTTTCATCCTGCTCTTCGTCGCACCACTATCGTGACCGCCCTGATGTTCGCCTGCAGTTACGGGGCGGCGTTTGGAGCGATCCAGCACCTTCCGCGCATCGTGCCTGGCCTTCCTCAAGTGAGCGGCCTGGATCGTCCGGCACTCGAGACCGTGATCAGCGGCGTACAGTTCAACCAGGAGATGGGCGGCCTGCTAGGCCGCCTCGCGCTCGCCTTTCTCGCCGTTCGTATCGTCGCCCGGCGGCGCCTGCTCCATGTCTTTCAGGTACCCGGACTGGTCCTGGTGCCACTCGTCTTCTTCTACCCCGCCGTTCACGATCTGGAGCTGTTACGATGGGGGGCCTTCCTCGCCGGTTTCGTCACCGTCGCCCAGTTTAGCTTCTGGGGGAACTACATTCCCCGGGTTTATCCTACCCACCTGCGCGGCACGGGGGAGAGTTTCGCCGCTAACATTGGCGGGAGGATGGTGGGGACGTCGGCGGCATTGGTCACGACGCAGCTATCCAATGTCATGCCGGGAGGCTCGCCCCCGGCGCAGCTCGCCTACGCCGCAGCCGCCGTGGCACTGCTCGTATATGCCGTTGGATTCGTCGCAAGCTTCTGGCTCCCCGAGCCTTCCCAAGAACTCCCGGATTAGCTGAAATGGACCGATAGTCCTCTCGCGCATGTTCTCTCGGCGGTTGAGCTGGAGCCTCTCGTCGAACCGGCTGGCACGGCTCCTCGCGGAAAAGCACCAAGCGGGGACGGAGATTCTGGACCTCACGGAGTCCAATCCCACGCGAGCCGGATTCGACTACTCCGCCCAACAGATCCTCCCCGGTCTGAACGATTCTCGTTCGCTGGTCTACAAGCCCGAGCCGCTCGGGCTTCGCTCGGCGCGAGAGGCGGTCGCCCGCTATTACGCTCGGCGCGGCCAAGACGTACCTCCGGAGCGCCTCACTCTCACCGCCAGCACCAGCGAGGCCTATAGCTTTCTCTTCAAGTTGCTCGGCAATCCCGGCGATGGCGTGCTCGTTCCCCGTCCCAGTTATCCTCTGTTCGACTATTTGGCGAGCGTGGAATCGATCGAGGCCGACTCCTACTCTCTGGTCTACGACGGGACGTGGAGCGTCGATCTCGAAACGATCCGGCAGAAGATCGGGCCACGCACGCGAGCCCTTCTCCTGGTGCACCCCAATAACCCCACCGGGTCTTACGTGAAGCGGGCGGAGCGCGATGCGCTCACCGCCATCTGCCGAGAACACGGGCTGGCTCTCATCGTCGACGAGGTCTTCTCCGACTACCCGCTCCACGAGGACCCGGGTCGGGTGCCGTCGTTCGTAGGGGACTCCGGAGTCCTGACTTTCGTCCTCAGCGGCCTCTCCAAAATCGCCGCGCTCCCACAGATGAAGCTGGCCTGGATCTGTACCGGCGGTCCAGAAGACTTGCAGGGAGAAGCGCAGCAGAGATTGGAACAGTTGGGCGACCTCTTCCTATCGGTGGGGGCCCCCGTACAGCATGCCGCCGGACGCTTTCTTGAGCTCGCCCCCGCGATGCAGGGAGGGATCCGGGCGCGGCTCATCGAGAACGACCGGCTCCTCCGAAAGGCGCTCCGCCCGGAGTCTCCTTTGGAAGCACTCCGCACCGAAGGAGGATGGTACGCCGTGATACGATGCCCGGACGTGCGAAGCTCGGAGGAGTGGGCGCTTGCCCTTCTTGCCAGCGACGACACGCTGCTCCACCCGGGTTACCTCTTCGATTTCCCGAGCGAAGCCTACCTGGTGGTAAGCCTTCTGGCGGACTCCGAGATCTTCGCAAAGGGAATCGACCGGTTGTCGAGCCGCGTTGCCGCCACGGTGGCGGCCATCTGACATGGGTCGGGCATCGGGCGCGTCGAGATGGGTTCGCATCGGAGTGGGCCTCTCTCTCGGCGCTCTGGCGGGACTGCTGGCCAAGGAGCTGAACCTGTTCTCCTGGGTCTCCTATTGGGACGAGCGGGCTCCCTGGGTCCTCGGCGCAGCCCTCGCCGGTGCGGTTATTTGGAGCACGCGATGGCGCTGGCTTCTCGGGGTAGGTGCGGCCGGCCTCTGCCTGCTCTGGCTGGTGGTGGCCTTCACGCCTCTGTGCCCTTGGCTGGCAAAGGATCTGGTCCGCCGCGACACGTTACGGCCCACCGATGCGGTCTTCGTCCTGGGGTCCAAGGTGCAGTTGGACGGCGAGCTGACCGGCGAGGCGATGAGCCGGCTGCTCCATGGGCTCGAGCTGTTGCAGCAGGGTTTGGCGCCACGGCTGGTGCTCTCCGAGCTGCCACCTCCCTTCCCCTCTCACTCCGAAGCCAGTCGCCGGCTCATGGACGGGCTGGGGATGAAACAAGAAATCATCTCCGTCGGCGAGACGAGCAGCACGCGAACCGAGGCGGTGGCGGTGGGAGCTCTATTTGCAGAGCGAGGCTGGAAAGAGTTGCTGGTGGTGACCGCTCCGGTTCACTCCCGGCGCGCTTGTCGGTCGCTCGAACGGGAAGGCATCGCGGTCATTTGCTCTCCGTCCGTCGAGCGGGATTACGATCTGGAGAAGCTCGAGAACTCAGACGACCGGCTCCGATCCTTCGGAGCCATCATGCACGAGAGACTGGGACTCTGGGTCTACACCCGGCGAGGATGGATCGTCGAGTGACCAATCGCGGCTCCCGGAGCGGCTGGCGAGGCGAGCGGGGGAAGGCTAGTTGCCGGCTTGAGTCGCCGCGTCGGGTCTCAGATCTCGGAGTGGTACCCAGAGTCGCTTGTCGTCGCGAGTGCGATCCTTGTGCATGAGCTCCAATTCCGCATCGGCGCCCTGCTCGAACTTCCTCTTCAGCCCCTCGTGGGCGTCGAGGACCTTGGCGACATAGGCACGCGTTTCCGCCGCGGCGCGGGTGCTGCCGGCGCGCAAGAGACCGGCGTTCAGCGGACCACCGTTGTACTCGGCGAGGACCAACCGTTCGTCGTTGTAGGCGGAGAATAGAATGTCGAGATAGAGAGCGGCCAACTCCGTGTTCTTCTCGGGATCGAACAACATGTCCTCGTGGTAGTCCCATCCCAAAACGCGGGCCAGCATCCGGCCGGTAGAAGGCCAAATCTGATAGAGCCCCCTTGCATCGGCGGCGCTTACCGCTTCGGGATCGTAGCCGCTTTCCACGATACCGATGGCGAGAAGCATGAGCGGTTCTAGGGAGGGGTACTTCTCGCTCGCTTTCAAGACCATGTCTGCATACTGGTAGGCATCGCTGAGACCGATCCGCGGATTGGCCTCCATGATAGCGTCTCGAACCCCCAGCAACATCTGCTGGCGTTTGGAATCGAAGTGGACGGCGGAGTCGAGCCGCTGCATTCGGGACTCCACCCGGGCCATCATCCCGTCCGTATCCTGGCGGAGCGTGGCGACCAAATGAAAGGCGTAGAGAGCGAGCGCGCTGGTCGTCAAGAGAAGGAGGGTCAGGCAGACGAGAGCCACCGACTGCCAGCCGGACCGCTGCCGCTGCGATGGGCTTCTGCGCTTCTTCTTGGTTTGAGGAGGAGTGAATTCGGAACGCTGTTCGACGAGCTTCCGATCCGCAAGACTGAAAACCTTACTTTCCTCTTTTCTTCGAGCCGGCATCCAAGATCCTCCCGTTTCGGGTCAGGGTCGGGGAATCGTGCTGCCCACCGCTGAGCCCACCGCGCTTTTCTGCTTTCCGCCCGGTCGTTTTTGTGTCTTTGGGGGAGCTGGCCCCCCGGCCTCCGGGAACCGAGCCAAACCAAGGTGAACTGGTCGAGAAGTCATCATTATGCGCCCTGGCGGAGCATTCGTCAAACCCAACGGGGAGCTGTGGTTCGCTCTAGGCGTCCCGATGAGCCAAGACTCCAGCGTCACAACTGACGGCATAACTCTTGTATTTTTAGTTGTTTATCCGGTTGGACGCGAATGGGAAGACATGGAGTTTGCGCCCGGGGAGCCCGCCTCGACGAGCTCGCAATCTCCCTAAGTCCTTGATTTGTTTCTAGATAGTCCGAGGATGGCTTCCGGTCTTCCCGGATCTGGTGATGCCCTTAGGGCTCCTCGTCGGGAATGTAGATACGTTGACTGATGATCGTCTGGTCGAAACGGGCGTTTTCTGGAAGCTGGGGAAGGTTGGGGTCCGTGAAAGGGGGCGGAGGCGGCTCGGGTCTGGTGATGGGTTTCGGAGCTGGCATGGCGGGCTGGCTTTCGCACATGTACTTCTTCTGCGCCGGCAGCACGCGGTTTCTTCCCAGATGCTTGGCCGCATAGAGCGCTTCGTCGGCAGTGCGGAGGAGGCTGGTGCTGTCCATGGC
>DATDRI010000451.1:0-2143 GCA_035291825.1 Vicinamibacteria bacterium
CTGCCGTCGAACATGTACGCCGCGGTGCGGCCCGAGGTGGACTATGTCGTCGTCGGTCACCAGGGCAGCAAGCTCATCGTGGCCGCGGCACTGCTCGAGGTTCTGGAAGGGAAGATCGGCGAGAGGCTCATCGTGGAGCGCGAGCTCAAAGGAAGCACGCTGGTTGGCAAACGGTATCGACCTCCGTTCCAAGACTATTACCGCATCTACGGCGATCGAGAGGTAGAGCTGGTGAAGGGCGGCTGGGAGCCGATGCTGTGGAAAGTCCTGGCGGCTGATTTCGTGGAGCTGGACCAAGGGACGGGCCTGGTTCACGAGGCGCCGGCGTTCGGTGAAGTAGATCACGATCTGCACCGCGCCACGATTGCACGTTACAAGAATCCCGACGAGGTGCCACTGCTCTGCGCCGTGAAGCCGGACGGCACCTTCAGCGAAGAGGTGCCGAGCCTGAAGGGCAAGTGGGTCAAGGACGCCGATCCGGAGATCGTTCGCTACATGAAAGAGCGCGGGGTCCTCGTTCATCGGGAGAACTACCGGCACGACTACCCCTTCTGTTGGCGCGCCGACGAGGATCCCCTGATCCAGTACGCCCGTCCCGCCTGGTTCATCCGAACCACCGCCAAGATCGACGAGGCGATTCGAAACAACCGGGCGGTTCATTGGCTGCCCGAGCACATCAAGGAAGGTCGTTTCGGGGATTTCCTGGCCAACAACGTCGACTGGGCGCTCTCGCGAGAACGCTACTGGGGCACGCCGCTCAACATCTGGATCAACGACGAGACCGGCAAGATGGCGGCACCCTCCTCGGTCCGGGAGATCCTGGAGAAGAACCCCTCTGCTTTTCAGGCGTTCGAAGAGGCTCGCCGCAAGAACCCGTCGCTCTCCGAGCACCTCATCGTGCACAAGCCTTGGATCGATTACGTCACCTGGACGGAGTCCGAAGAGCCCGGAGTCTACCGGCGGGTGCCGGAAGTCATCGATGCCTGGTTCGATTCGGGGAGCATGCCTTTCGCGCAGTGGGGTTTCCCTCATCAGGGCAGGGAAGAGTTCGAGAGAAGCTTTCCCGCCGATTTCATTACCGAGGCTATCGACCAGACGCGAGGGTGGTTCTACTCGCTTCTCATGATCTCCACGCTGGTCTTCGACAAGGAGACCATGAAGAGGCTGAAGCTCCCGCCCGCCGACTATCCGCACCCGTACCGTACTTGTATCGTCCTCGGTCACGTCACGGATCCGGAGGGGAAGAAGGAGTCCAAGTCGAAGGGGAATTACACGCCTCCCGACGTCATCTTGGATAGGGTGGCGATGGAGTTTGCGGTGGTGAGCACGGAGCAGACCGGGATGAAAGCGAAACCTGGGACGGCGTTGGTGGCTCGCGAGGACCTGCAGGGTCTCGATATCGCTCCCGGGTCGCCCATCAAGATTTACCCGATGGGAAGGGAGTCCGCGGCCAAGGAGTTTCAGGTCGACGCGGTGAAGCGCCTACCCCGCCGGCAGGTCCTGCTGGCCAGCGACGATATGGAGGCGCTCGGTGTTCGAGCCGCGGAAGGCGGAATCAAGGTGCAGCCGGCGGAAGTTCCCCGCCTCCCCGAGGACCAGAGGTTGGTGCTGGAGGATGCCAGCACGCCGGCCCCCGGCTCGGACGCGTTTCGCTGGTTCTTTCTGGGCTCCAACCCACCCTGGAATCCGACGCGACACTCGCTGAGCAACGTTCGGGCGTTGCAGAAGGAGCTGCCGCTCAAGCTACGAAACGTCTACGCCTTCTTCACCATCTACGCCGCCATCGACAGGTTCGACCCCCGCCGCTTGAAGGGCCGGCCGGTGGAGCAGAGAGTTCGCCTCGATCGCTGGATTCTCTCCGAGCTGTCGCTGTTGACCGAGCGGGTGGTGGATCGCATGGACAACTTCCGCGCCTACGAAGCCGCCCGAGAATTGTCCAACTTCGTGGATGGGCTTTCCAACTGGTACCTGCGCCGAAGCCGACAGCGATTTTGGAAGTCCGAGATGGACGACGAGAAGATCGACGCCTACGCCACGCTCTACGAAGCGCTGGTCAACGTGATCAAGTTGGCTGCACCCTTCGTTCCCTTCATGACCGAAGAGATGTATCAAAACCTGGTGAGAGGGCCGCTGGGAGATGACG
>DATDRI010000452.1:0-2008 GCA_035291825.1 Vicinamibacteria bacterium
GACCATCAAGTTCGTCAGCAGCACGGGGCTCCTCTTCCTCGAACAAGAGGACGGCTCGCAAGAGGTGACCCTAGCGAGTTCCACCCGCTACGAGCAGGCGTTCAAGCAAGGCGGCTTCTCCATCGGGTACGAGCGGAACGCGGGTGTCGCCGGCCTGACCGGCGTGACGAGCGTGACCCAGAGCCTCACCACGGCCGCCAGCTACCAGCCGATCCGCTTCCTGACGCTGGCGGTGGACGCGAGCCTTGCAGAAACAGAATCATCCGAATCCTCCAGCACGCGCGTCGATTTTCTGACCTTTTTGGGGTCGTTCCGCATCAGCTACCAGCTGCTCCGGTGGCTGTCGGTGGAAGCGTCCTACCGTTACCAGCGGCAGGACGACCGCGCGGGGTCCCAGGACCTCCAGAAGAACATCTTTTTCCTCGGCCTCACCGCCACCGACCAGTTCCGCCTCCGCTGAGCAGTCCGCGCGCGGTTAACCTCTCGACTTTGGAAGCGCGCCCACCCGGTGAGCAAGGGTGATCATCTCCTCCAGCCAGGCCAGCCGCTGAGCCGGGGTAGCCTTCAGCGCGAGCGTGAGCTGGTGGCGGCGGTGAGCTTCCCAGCCAGCCTCCCAGTCGTCGGACGGCGTTTCCGGGCGTTCGTCATCAGGCATCGGCGCGCCCCTTTCGCCGCAGAATAGCTTCCAGGGCTTCGATGTCGGCCAGATCCTGGGGCCGACCAGCGAGGCGTTTCAGGTAGATAAGATCCGGAATTGACGCAATGCGAACCACAGTGCGGGTGAGTTCGATCACTTCCGAGCGATTCCACAGTTCGTTGAAATCGATAGGATGCTCGACGAAGAGATCGACCTCGCGCATAGGGTTAGCAGGATCCCACAGAGAAAAAACCCGCATTCCCTTTTCGTGAATCCACTGCGCGCGAATCTCGGGGTCGGCAAACGCGAGCGGGTTGACAGGGGCACGGGGCCGGAAGCCCAGACCAACCAGCACTTCCAGTGTTTTTCTCGCTTCCGAGGGCGACAGATCGATCACCAGATCGATATCCGCGGTCAATCGCGCGTGCCCGTGGAGGACCGTTGCGAATCCCCCGACAACCACATAGCGAACCTGCGCGCCGTTTAAGGCTTCGAATACCGGTTCGAAGAGCGACACGCGTACAGTATACGCGGCGCAGCGGAAAGTGTGCTATCTCGCCTTCGCTAACTCGGCCTCTGCCCCGGTCAGCCATAAAGCCATGTCCATGGCGCGGAACAGATTGCGGGATTTCGCTCGCTCATAAAAGGAGATAGCGGGCTCGAGCGCTGGAGGAGCCTGCCCGGAGCACCACCAGCGGCAGGACGACCGCGCGGGCTCCCCGGACCTCCAGAAGAACATCTTTTTCCTCGGCCTCACCGCCACCGACCAGTTCCGCATCCGCTGAGCAGTCCGGGGCAATTTCCTTGCAGGAAGATAAGTAACAGCCTCCCCAATTTGTGCCCCCCGCTACCCAAGATAGGTAGCAGCCTTCCGATACACCACTCCACCCTTGAACGAAGAGGGAGGAGAACCTGCAAGGAAATGTTCACAAATCTTCCCTAATCGCAGTCTGCAACGGAGTTGGCACCGGCTTTGCCGTTAGCACACCGGCCGCCTCATGCCCAGGGAGGACACAACGTGAGAGTCAGACCCGTCTTGACAGTGGAAGCCGCGCCCGCCCTGCGCACCCATCTCAAAGGCCTCCTTGAAGAATGGGGGTATGAGCCAATCGGCGTGGGCTCCGTGGACGAGGCCTTGGCCGCTCTGGCAACCAGCCAGTTCGAGTTCAGCCTCGTGGACATGGACCTCGATGGGAGCGACGGGATCCACCTCCTCCACCGGCTCAAGCAACAGGGCGGCGATCCCGGCCCGATCATCCTGCTTTTCGACCCTCCCGACACCAAGCGAATCGCAGACGCGGCGGCCCTCGGGGCGGACGATTTTCTCCAGAAACCCTTCAAGCCCGAGGAGTTGGAGAACGCCATCAAGGC
>DATDRI010000453.1:0-1886 GCA_035291825.1 Vicinamibacteria bacterium
AGCAAGAACCGTACCCCCTGTTCCCCCGTTCTGACCTGCAAATAATCTCCGTCATCCAACACAACCAACTTAGGTTGGGTGACGGTTTTCCCTTCGCCACCTCCGTCCAGGCCAAAGACTCCCTCCCCCTCGAAAACGTACCCAAAGGCGGTATGTCCCCGCGGGATGGGATGAACGAGGGACGTATTGGGGGGAACCGAAACATCGAGATAGGTGGGATCGGCGGCGATCTCCGTCACCGAGCCACGGACCCCGTCCACCGTCCCGGCGATGACGCGGATTCGAACGCCGTCATCCCGATGAAGCTCCGGAATATTTTCCGAGGCAATCTCCTGGTATCGCGGCTGCGTCATTTTGAGCTTGGCGGGGAGATTCACCCACAATTGGAATCCGTTCAGTCGCCCTCCCTCTAGCTGAGGCATTTCCTCGTGCAGGATCCCGCGGCCGGCGGTCATCCATTGAACATCGCCGGCTTTGATGATCCCGGAATTTCCCGTCGAGTCTCTGTGCTTCACGGCTCCCGCCAGCATGTAGGTCACCGTCTCGATCCCACGATGGGGATGCATCGGGAAGCCGGCGATGTAGTCCTTCGGATTGTCGGAGCCGAAATGATCGAACAGCAGGAACGGGTCGAGGTAATCCAACGCTCTCGAATGAATGCTCCGTTTGAGCTTCACGCCGGCGCCATCGGAGGTGTCGTCGGGCGTGACGATCTTCTTCACTTTTCTTGGCTCTGAATTCATGGTTCCTGTCTTTCTTTGCTGGAGCCGTTCTCAATCGGGCAGGGGCGTACAGCCGCCTTCCAGGGTCACTTCGGCGGTGGCGCGACACTGACCCAAGGCATCCATCACTCCCTTGAGAAAACCATCGATCGCCGAAAGATCTTCCGGCGGACGCCCGTACTCGTACTCGGTCCGCATCGATTCGTTGCCTCGGACGACGGTAAGAAAAGAAGCCCCTCCGTCGGCACAATCGGGGCAACCGTAGGTTTCCTGAAGCTCGGCGGGAAGGCTGGAAGCGAGAGACTCGAGTCGCGTCGCTCCCTGGGAGCTCAACTGCCCTCGGTTGCGCACGTAAACCTGGTCTCCCGTCCGACTCGAGACCTGATAGGTGAGCTGGGTAGCTGCCAGATCGAGCTGACCGCGGCAAGGTCCCATGCAGAATCCGAAGGACCAGCCTGCCTGGACCACTCGCACCGCAGAGGATGGGCCGCTGGTGCTTTGCTCAGCGCACCCCACCGCCACCAGGCTCAGGGCGATGGCAACGAACCGACCCGGTTCACGCATTTGCATCACTCTAGCGCAGACGACCTCGACCCGCCAGCCAGGTCGAGCGGCGTTCGCGTTGCCCGACGGTTGCGGCGCTCCGGTCGCTTTGCCCTCCCTTCCCTCTTGTGTTAGTGTCCGGGCCGAGACGCTCGGGAAAGTTGAAGCAATCGGAGGAGGACGATCGCATGTCTGTCTACAAAATAATCCGGTGTGGAGTCCTGATGTTGGTTGGAGTGATGCTCCTGGTGGCTCCCGCGCTGGCGGCCGATGAGTCGAATCTGGCGGCTCGAGCCGTCACCTGGGAGACGGAGTACAACGCGGACAACCTGGAGGCACTGGCGGCGATGTACACCGAGGATGGTTGTCGATTGCCGCCCAACATGGAGGCGGTGCAAGGAAGAGCCGCTATCGCCGGTCAGGTGCAGGCCGGCAAGGAGGCAGGTGCCGCGCAGGTCAAGGTCACCGTCACCGAGGCCGAGTCCATCGGCGACATGGCTTACGGACGCGGCACTTACGAGATCATGGGAGCAGATGGATCTCACATCGACCACGGCAAATGGATAAACGTCTCGAAGAGGGTCAACGGCGAGTGGAAGATCCATTGCGACAGCTGGAACT
>DATDRI010000454.1:0-1872 GCA_035291825.1 Vicinamibacteria bacterium
ACCAGTGGCAAGCGGAGTAACCGATAGAGAGGAGAATGGGCTTGTCTTCCGCCTTGGCCTTCTCCAAGGCCTCGGGTCCCCAAGGAAACCAGCCGACGGGGTTATGAGCGTGCTGGAGAAGGTAAGGGCTGGTCTCGTCGATGAGGCGATTCGACTGTTGGCTCATGGCGGCATTCTAGTCACAAGCTTGAGTGTGAGGTGAGGGAGGAAACCCTCTGCCATCACTGAACGTAGCCGAGGGCCTTGAGAGTCTCGCGGACGTTTTCCGGCATTGCCTCTTCGGACACCGTTTCCGGGCTTTCGGTCTCCGTGAGAAACTCTCGGCGGGCAAGGTTCTCCGCCGTGTGTTGGGAGAGCCGGAGCGTCAACTCCTCCGCCACGTGCTGGTACCGGCTGGTCACCGAGGTTTGCTCCGGTGGGTCTTCGGCCAAGTTGAAGAGCAGCTTCTCTTCCGTGTCGCGGTCCCAAATGAGCTTCCAGGGATAGTCTCGGATGGCGGCGAGATTCCTGTTGTCGAGAGAGAGCCGCGCGAAAACGGGAGTCACCTCTGAGGAAGCCGCGTTCACAAGGGACCGACCATCCAGGTGCGGTGGGATGGGAAGACCCGCCACGGCCAAGAGGGTCGGCATGAGATCGACGGATTGGACGGGGCGATCGATCCGTTCCCCTTTCGCCATGGAGCTGGAGTGGATGATGAGGGGGACCCGGAGCGACTCTTCGTAGAGCGACTTACCGTGGCCGCGCTTACCGTGCTCCCAGAACTCTTCTCCGTGGTCGGAAGTGAAAACGGTCGTCGTCTCGTCGTACAGATTGCGGTTTCGCAGGTAGGCGACGAGTTTGCCGAACGAGTCATCGTTGGCGGCCACCTCGCCGTAGTAGAGACCGCGCACCTTCTCGTGCTCTTGGGTCGATCCATGGGTATATCGGTCGAAACGCTCGGAAGGGCGATACGGCCAATGAGGGTCGACGGCCAGAATCATCAGGAAGAAAGGACGTTCTACAGTGTCGATCCAGTCAATCGCTTCCTGCGTGACCGTTTCCGAGTCAGTAATGAGCTCGCGGCCGAGAACGTGTCCCTTCTGCGTGCGCTGGTACAGCTCCTGAAGAGTGTCCCAGCCCTGGTCGAAGCCGAAGAACGATCCGACATTCGGATTCGTTGTGATGAAGCCCGTCCGGTACCCGTGCTGACGAAGGATTTCCGGCAACAAGGTGAGGTTCTCCGCCAACTGGTCCTGACGGTCGAGGACTCGGTGAACACCCGGGTAGAGTCCGGTCAAGAGGGTGGCCATGGAAGGGCGTGTCCAGGAGCTCTGGGCGAAGGCATTCTCGAAGAGCGTGCCCTGGCGGGCGAGCGCGTCCACCGCTGGGGTATCCACCTCTTCGTTTCCGTAACAACCGAGGCTGTCCGGGCGAAGGGCGTCCACGACATACAGGAGAATATTGGGTGGCCGTCCCACTTCTTCCGAAATGCTCTCCGAGGAAGGTGCGGAGCACGCGGATGTGAGAAGGCCGACCAGAGCAAGGCGAGGGAGTCGGGAAGCAACAACCGGAGAAGGAGGGCGAAGCCGGAGGATAGACTCCACGGCCGTTATCCTATCAAGTCCATCGAGATCTCGGAAGAGCGGGTCCGAGGAAAAGGCCAAGTTCACAGAAGGGCAGAGGCGAATTCACCCGGGCGAGGATTCGTATATTATCCTCGGTCAGGAGGGGGCCATATGGTGTCGGGTCGGGACAAGAAAGAACAGCCGGAGCCGCTTCGCCGCTTCATGGAGATGGGGCGCCGTTTTTTTGGCGGTGAGCGTGAGACAAGAAAGCCGACGGTGGAACGACGGGCCGGCATGCGGGTGGAGCTCTCCCTGGCGATTCAGGTCA
>DATDRI010000455.1:0-6111 GCA_035291825.1 Vicinamibacteria bacterium
AGATTCTCTGGTACGCGGGCGAGCCGACGGCTCTGGCCATCCCCATGCCCGTTTCGCACCAAGGGATTCTCTTCGCCAGCCGCGGCTACTCGAGTGGACCCTACCTGTCCATCCGAGGCGGGGGGAGGGGCGATGTCTCCGGCACTCACCTCCGCTGGCGCTCTCCAACCGGGGCTCCTTATGTCTCCTCGCTTCTCTATTATCAAGGCCTGGTGTACATGGCCAACGAGCACGGCATCGCCACCGCCGTCGACGCCACGACCGGCGGCCTCGTCTGGCGAGAGCGCCTGGGCGACGTCTTCACCGCCTCACCGATGGCGGCCGATGGAAAGATCTACCTTCTCGGCGAAAGTGGAGAGACCGTCGTTCTGGAGGCGGGACGAACGTCTCGAATCCTCGCACGAAACCTTCTCCACGAGCGGAGCCTGGCATCGCCGGCTGTTTCCCAAGGGCAGATCTTCATCCGTACCGATCGCCACTTGTTCAGCATCGGAGCGCCCCCTCCATGACGGAGGGCATCAGTCGACGGCGCGGGTGTTGCCTGGCACCGGCGCCAGTGGCAGTATGAGGCGGAGTGGTTTCCTGACGACCTTTCCTTCTGCGGGTGATCGAATGGATCTATTGGCGACGGGGCATCTTCGTTTGCGGTACGGCCGCGCCGCTCTGGCCGGCCTGCTCTTGCTTCTGGCCCTACCCCTGGCACTCCGTGGCCAGGGCCGGGATGGCGGGGGCTCACAGTCTTCAGCCACCGTGGAGTACCAGGGCCGGTTCGCCTTCACGCGCATCCGTTACGGTTCCGGCGTCGACGAATGGGGATTCCGCTGGGGTGGAGCGCGCTGGGCCCACGACTACCCCCGGGCCGACCGCCACCTGTCCACGATTCTCGCCGAGCTGACGACCATTAGCGTCCACGCTGAGGGCACCAATGTCTTTCATCTCGACGACCCGGAGCTCTTCAAACATCCGGTGGCCTACGTATCCGAGCCCGGTTTCTGGACCATGACCGATAGCGAGGCCCGGAGCGTTCGCAGCTACTTACTGCGTGGAGGATTCCTCATCTTCGATGACTTCGAGCAGGAGCAGTGGTTCAACTTCGAGGCCCAGATCCAACGGGTGCTCCCCGAGTATCGGTTGATCGAGCTGGATATCAGCCATCCGATCTTCCACTGTTTCTTCGACCTCAAGACCATAGATTTCCCGCATCCACTCGTTCCCGTGTACCCGAGCTACTTCGGAATCTTCGAGAACAACGACCCCAGCCAGCGGATGCTGGCGATGGTGAACTACAACGCCGACGTCGCCGAGTATTGGGAGTGGTCCGACCAGGGGTTCTTCCCGGTCGACATCACCAACGAGGCCTACAAGCTTGGGGTCAACTACGTCGTTTATGCAATGACCCACTGACAACGGGACAACCCGCCCCTCGGTCGCGCCTCCCATCGGCGAGCGCCGAGTACGAGCGGGTGGCAAAAGTCCGGATAAGGCGCTCCGCCTTTTCCGCTTGAACGTGAAACAAAACCTAGGCTGGGCGTCGTCTTAGATCATAGGGTCAACGAGAGGGCGGGGGGGTGCGCTTGCTCGGCACTCTGAGAGGCCGGGGCCACGAGAATGCTGGGGGAAATGCCCGGGACTCGCGGTCGAGTGGACGGGACCCAACGCCTGAAGGAAGATACGAGAAGACGCGATGAGAAAGAAAGTCGTTCTGGGGGCCCTGGTGGCTTTGGGGGCACTTTTGGCCTTTCGCCTGTACGGAGCCCTGTGGGGGAACGATGGCGGCGTTGCAGGTCCCCGCGGCCCCGGGCGCGGCCAGCCGGTCGAGGTGGCGGAAGCGAAGCGGGTCGACGTGCAGGAGAACGTCGCGCTGGTGGGCTCGTTGCGGCCCAAGGAGCGGGTCGACGTCGCACCCAAGGTGGGGGGCCGCCTGGTCGAGCTCCGAGTGGATCTCGGCGATTCGGTGAAGGCAGGCCAGCTCATTGCCCGGATCGAGGATGGCGAGCTCCGACAGCAGGTTCGTCGAGCCGAGGCAGCCCTTCAGGTGTCCAAGGCGAGCGTCGCCCAAAGACAAGCCGAGATGCAGAGTATGAAGCTGGAGGCGGAGCGCTATCAAAGCCTCCAGAGCGATGGGATCGTTTCCTCTCAGCAGACCGAACAAGCCCAGACCCAGGTCCAGGTCGCTGAGGCCCAGGTGGAGCTGGCCCGGGCCCAGACGGAGGAGGCCGAGGCCGCCCTCGAGGAGCTCCGCATCCGACTCAGCCAGACGGAGATTTTTTCGCCGATCGATGGCGTTGTCGCCCGGCGCTATATCGACGCGGGAACCCTTCTCAGCGCCAACGACCCGGTGGTTCTCATCATCAACCTGGCCCGTATGGTGACGGTGGTCAACGTCCCGGAGCGCCAGCTGGTCAAGATCCAAGTCGGCGACAACGCCACCGTCGCGGTGGACGCCCTGGGGGAAGAGACGACCGGCCGGGTGGTTCGCATCTCGCCCCTGCTGGACCCCCAGACTCGTAGCGCCGAGGTCGAGATCGAGATCGCCAACCCGGCCGGGCGGCTCAAAGGCGAGATGTTCGCTCGCGTCGACATGAACCTCACCCTGCAGCGAGAGGCCATCTTCGTGCCGCGAGAGGCACTGGTCTATCGCAGCGCCGAGCCGGGGGTGTTCGTGGTCGACGCGGGAGTCGCTCAGTTCCAGCCGGTTCGGATCGGAGTCACCCAGGACGACCGCATCGAGGCGGCAGAGGGCCTCGAGCCGGGCCAAATCATCGTCACCCGCGGTGCGAACTTGCTGCAGCACGGGGACAGCGTCGAAGCACCTCCCGAATAACGTCCGAAAAAAGGTATCAGCTCCAAGAAGAGCCTCTATCTCAAGGATGAATAGCCAATGAGCCTTCCTCAGTTCGCGATTCGAAGACCGATCACCGTTTACATGATGACCGCCGTGGCGGTCCTCCTGGGAGGCATCGCGTTCATGCGGCTTCCCGTGGACCTGATGCCGGACATCGAGTACCCGACCATCACCGTCGCTACCGAGTACGCCGGTGTGGCCCCGGAAGAGATCGAGACCCTCATCACCCGGCCCATCGAGCAGTCGGTGAGCTCTGCTCCCGGCGTCGAGAGAGTCTCCTCGACCTCCTCGGAAGGTCAGAGTCGAGTAAGGGTCAACTTCGAGTGGGGAACCAATCTCGACGAGGCCGCCAACGAGATCCGTACGCGTCTCGACCGCCTGCGTAACGTCCTGCCCGAAGATGCTCAGACCCCCTCGCTCTTCAAGTTCGACGTTTCCCAATTCCCCATCCTGTGGATGACGGTCTCCGCCGATCGAGACCAGAGGGAGCTGCGACAATTCGTCGAGGATCAGATCCTGTACCGCATCGAACGGGTTCCCGGGGTGGCAGCGGTCGACATTAGCGGAGGACTGCTTCGCGAGATCCATGTGGACCTTTCCCTCGAGAAACTGACCGCCTATAACCTCTCCGTCGCCCAGGTGGTGGAGGTGCTGCGCCGGGAGAATCTGAACGAGCCGGTGGGTCCGGTCTTGGAAGGAGACTTCGAGCTCCTCTTGCGAACCCAAGGGGAGTTCAAGGGCGTGGAGGAGATCCGAAACGTGGTGTTGACCGTCCGCGACGGCGTTCCGATCTACACCAAGGACGTCGCCACCGTGGAAGATTCCTTCCAGGAGATACGCCAGACAGGTCGCGTCGATGGCCAGCCCGCTATCCGCCTGGCGGTACGCAAGCAGTCGGGCGCCAATACCGTCCAGGTGGCGGAGGCGGTGAGAGGGGAGATCGACCGGATCCATAACGATTTTCCCGACCTGTCGGTGCTGCCCGTCTTCGATCAGTCCAGGTTCATTCAGACGTCGATCGACAACGTGCGCGGCTCCGCGATCTCCGGCTCGATTCTAGCGATTCTCGTGCTGTTCGTATTCCTTCGGAACTTCCGCAGTACCTTGGTCATCGCCGCCTCCATCCCGGTGGCGGTGATCTCCACCTTCGCCCTCATGTACTTCAACGACTTCACCTTGAACACCCTGTCCTTCGGAGGCCTGGCTCTCGGTGTGGGGATGTTGGTGGACAACGCCATCGTGGTTCTGGAGAACATCTTCCGTCACCGAGAAGCCGGGAAGTCACGGGTGGCAGCTTCGCTGGACGGCACCCAGGAGGTCTCGAACGCCATCATCGCCTCGACCCTCACCACACTGGCGGTGTTCGTCCCCATGGTCTTTCTTTCCGGCATGTCCGGTATCATGTTTCAGCAGTTCTCCTACGTCATTGCCTTCTCCCTGTTGTGCTCGCTCCTGGTGGCGCTCACCCTCGTCCCCGTTCTCTGCTCGAAGTACCTCAGCCTCAAGGAAGCCTTTGCCGTGCGCCATCCGGCGGTGGAGCGGGTCGTCGACGGCAGCGGGAGACTCTTGGCGGCGCTCGACGAGGAGTACCGGCGTGCCATTGACTGGTCGCTAGGGCACCGGCGCGCGGTAGCCTGGAGCGTCGGGGGGCTACTGGTGGGATCGCTCCTGCTCACACCTCTGGTCGGAGTGGAGCTCATGCCGCAGACCGACGAGGGGGAGGTGAGCGTCCGCGTCGAGCTTCCTTCGGGCACGCGTCTGGAGGTCACCGACGCGGTGGCCAGGGAGCTCGAGGAGATCATCCGCCGCGAGGTCCCGGAGACCGAGCACATCCTGACCGAGGTGGGAGGCGGCGGTTGGCGGCAATCCCAGACCCACGCCGCGGACCTCCGCATCAAGCTGGTCGACAAGAACCGCCGGCGTCGCTCCAGTCAGCAAATCGCCACCGCCCTGCGGCCGGCGCTGATGCTCCAGCCGGGAATGAGGGTCTTTGCCCGACCGGCGGGAGGTCAGTTCATGGCACGTCTCGGGGGCGGCAACGATCGCGTCGGCGTCGATATCCGGGGCCACGACATGACGGTGGCCGGCGATCTGGCACTCAAAGTCAAGCATGTGATGGACAACGTTCCCGGCGTGGCGGAAGCGCAGGTGAGCCGCCGGGAGGGAACACCCGAGATGCGGATTCACGCTGACCGCGAAAAGGCCGCCACCATGGGACTCAACGTGTCCGATCTCGCCGACACGCTTCGGACCACTGTGGGAGGCCGGGTCGCTTCCCGGTTCCGGGAGCGCGGGCGCGAGTACAACATTCTGGTGCGACTCCAGGAGCGGGACCGGCAGCAGCTAGAATCCGTGGAGCAGATTCCCATGAACACGCCGGTGGGGCAGAGCGTTCCCTTGGAAAGTCTGGTGCGTATGGAGCGGACCGAGGGACCGGTGAGCATCGATCGCCAGGACCAGGAGCGCCTCGTTTCGGTGACCGCCAACATCGAGGGTCGCGATCTCGGTAGCGTCATGAGCGACATCGCAACCGGGTTGAAAGAGCTCTCTCTGCCCAGCGATTTCGCCATCCTGTACGGCGGGGAGTACGAGGAGCAGCAGAAATCCTTCCGGGCGCTCCTCCTCTGTTTCGTTCTTGCCGTGGTTCTCGTTTATATGGTGATGGCGGCGCAATTCGAGTCTCTGCGCGATCCGCTGGTCATCTTGTTCTCCATACCGTTGGCCGGCATCGGCATCGTCTTGATGCTCTTCTTGACCAACACCACCTTCAACATCCAGGCCTTCATCGGAACGATCATGCTGGCGGGAATCGTCGTCAACAATGCCATCATCCTGGTGGATTACATCAACCTTCTGCGGCGACGCGACGGCATGCCGCTGCGCGAGGCGGTCGCGGTGGGGGGTCAGAGACGGTTGCGGCCGATCTTGATGACCACGCTCACCACCGTCCTGGCCATGATCCCCATGGCCCTCGGGCTCGGTGAGGGCGGAGAAGTGCAAGCGCCCATGGCCCGAGTGGTCATTGGTGGCCTGACGACCTCGACCCTGATTACCCTGTTGCTCATCCCGACCCTCTACGCCACCGTCGAGGAGTACTCTCTGCGGGAGCGGAAGAGTGTCCCGGCCGAAGATGAGCGCGGGGCGGAGGAGCCTTCCCCCGCCTAGAAACCACGGAAGGGTGTCGCCCCCGCGGCGGTATTCTCAGACGCCGAGCTTCGCCATGGCGGCCGCCAACCCCGCCCGCAGATCGGTCTTATAGTTCTGCG
>DATDRI010000456.1:0-2440 GCA_035291825.1 Vicinamibacteria bacterium
GGTCGTGTGCCCTACAGCTCAACCCATCGCTCTCGCGACGCCTTTCTCATCTTGAAGACCGGCTGCTGGGACACGATAATCCGGAGGGCGAAAGGAGCGATATGAGCGGAGTGAATGTCTGGCGAGAAACGGAGGAATTGCTAAAGCTCGCATCGCAGGCGGCAAGAGAGTATCTCGAGAGCCTTCCCTCACGCCCGGTCGCGGGTCGCGTTAACGCGCCGGAGCTCAGGGAGCGACTTGGCGGACCTCTTCCCGAGGAGGGGAACGATCCCGTTGACACACTGCGGAGCTTCGTCTCCTCGGTCGAGCGCGGCCTGGTTGCTACTTCGGGGCCGCGCTTCTTCGGCTTCGTCAACGGCGGAAACTTACCGGTGACCATGGCGGCGGACTGGCTGACGAGCGCCTGGGACCAGAACGCGGGCATGTACGTTGAGTCTCCGGCCGCATCGATCGTCGAAGGGATCGCGGCGAAGTGGCTCCTCGAGATCCTGGGCCTGCCGCCAACGGCGAGTGTGGGATTTGTCACCGGCTGCCAGATGGCCAACTTCACGGCTCTTGCCGCGGCTCGAAACGAGGTGCTCGCCCGGGCCGGATGGGACGTCGAGCAGGACGGTCTTCCCGATGCCCCTCGGGTCCATATCGTCGTGGGCGCGGAGGCTCACGTCACCATTCTCACTTCGCTCCGTATGCTCGGCTTCGGCACTCGCGGAGTGAAAGTCGCGGAAGCGGACGGGCAGGGGCGGATGAAACCGGATGCGCTCGCGAAGATCCTCTCCTCAGTCGAAGGCCCCACCATCGTCTGTGCTCAAGCAGGAAACGTGAACACGGGCTCCTTCGATCCTTTCGAGGAGATTGCCGAGATCGCGAAACAGCGCCGGGCATGGCTCCACGTGGACGGAGCCTTCGGGCTCTGGGCGCGAGCCAGCTCTCGCCTGCGGCATCTCTTACGCGGAGTCGAGCAGGCGGATTCCTGGGCCACCGATGCCCACAAATGGCTCAACTGTCCCTACGATAGCGGCATTGCCATGGTTCGGGATCCGACTCCCCATCTTCGGGCCACGTCAGTCCGAGCTTCCTACCTGGCGGCAGCGGCGGAAACCGAGATCGACCCCATGAATTGGGTCCCCGAGTCTTCCCGCCGCGCGCGGGGATTCACGGTGTACGTGGCACTGAGGAGTCTGGGGCGGAAGGGCATCACCGACCTCGTCGACCGATGCTGTGATCACGCGCGCTCCATGGCCGCGCGGTTGAGCGCTGAGCCTGCTGTCGAGATCTTGAACGACGTCGTTCTCAATCAGGTCCTGGTTCGGTTCCGCTCGAAAGACGAAAAGAGCTCCAACACGCTCACCGATGCGGTGATTCGTCGTGTGCAGAGCGAAGGCACGTGCTGGGCGGGCGGGACGGCCTGGCACGGTCGAGCGGCGATGCGAATCTCCATCGTCAACTGGTCGACGACGCGGGATGACATCGAAAAGGCCGCGGCGGCGATTCTTCGCTGCCTCGACGAGGAGAGGAAGTGAAGGAGCGCCGAAAGATCCCATGATCATCCTTTTCTTTCTCCTTTATCTTGTTCTTGCCTGGGCCTCGCTCTGGCAATGGGGCTCTCCAGAGCCTGGATCGAGGATCGATCTGTTCTCCGGTGGCTTCTTCGCAGCCACTCCTCTCTGGCTCGGGGAGTACGCCGTCTTCTTGAAAAGCATCGGCCCTACGAGAGAAGTGAGGCAGGAAGCGATCGGTGCCACGTATGACCCGGCCATGACGAAGTGGGTGACGGCGTTATCGCTTGCCGAAATGGCCGTCTTTATCGACTACGGCCACTGGCGGCTCGTACCCGCTCTCGAGAACACCCCGTTGCAATCGGTGGGCCTCGCCCTATGGTTCTTGATCCCAGGATGGCTTCTCTGGGCCGATCTTCACCTGGGCAGGCATTTTAGCGGCGAAAATTGGCCGTCAAGGCTCGTCACCGGCGGACCGTTCCGATATGTACGCCATCCGAGGTATGCAGGTCTTCTGGCGAGCCGGATCGCTTTTTACTTGCTCTTCGCGAGCGCCGTGGGCTGGCTTTTCGGAGTCGGCTGGCTGCTCCTGGTGGCAAAAAGAATCCGGCTGGAAGAAGCTCACCTCCGGCAGCTCTACGGGGCGGACTATGACGTCTATGCGTCCACGACGCCGCGACTCTTGCCCGGAATTTACTGATGAAGAAGCGGCGGAGCTTTCCCGGGTAGGACGGTTTCGGAGACGGCAGCCCGCGGGAGAGCCCATCAGTTCTTTTCCAGTTGGTACGGTTGGCTTCCACGGAGACTACATCGAGCTGGCCGCTCGTTGGGACGCCGGGGAATCGGAGCATGTTGTGCACGTCGCCTGGGCCGACAACCGCGACGTCACCCCTTGCGATCTCGATCCGAACCCTGGACCCCCTTCGAACAACACCGGCAATCGC
>DATDRI010000457.1:0-1971 GCA_035291825.1 Vicinamibacteria bacterium
CGAGCTACCCGCTCAGAAACCGAGCCACCACCACCAGCGGCTGGAACCGGTTACTGAGCGGCTTCCCGTCATAGTCTCAATCTCTCTAACTGCCCAAGTGTATACCTCAGGCTGGGTCCGAGGTCAAGAGCGAAGAGCGGGTCGCCGGCCGTCACGCCTTCCTTCGCTCCGCCCTGCAGGCCGGGCAGATGCCATAGAACTCCAGTCGGTGATCCTCGATTTGGTAGTCGGTCGCGGCCTCTGCCCGGGTTGTCAGTCCCTCGAAGGCACCGGCGGCGATATCCTCGATGCGGCCGCACTCGGTGCAGACGGCATGATGGTGATGATGGCCTCGTTCTTCGTAGCGCCCCTGGGCTTCCTTGAGATGAAGCTCCTGCACCACGCCCGCCTCTCGCAGAACCCCCAGGGTGCGATAGACGGTGCCCATACTGATTTGCGGTAGGACCCGGCGAGCCCTCCGATAGATCTCGTCCGCGGCCGGGTGCCCTCCCGCCGCCCGCACCGCATCCAATACGGCCTTCCTCTGCCGGGTCAGGCGAAGGCCGCGGCGGGCCAGACGCGCCGCAACCTCCCCATCAGAAACCCGGTGACTCCTTACCTTAGCGCCCACGTCGTTCGTTCCTCTTGGCGAGATCAGGTCTCGAGCCCCAACTCCAGTGAGTCGCCACCCAGGAAGTGATCCAGATGATGGGCTCGCTTCTCCACTTCCAGGAGTACTTCCTTCAAGAGATGCTCCGTTCCCGGGTCACCGGAGTCCCGCGCCTCGGCGATCGTCTTCCTCAACTCCTGAGCGACCTCCCCTTCGTGGCTCCGGTCGCTCTTCAACATCGCTCGGACGCGATAGGCCCCCTCTGGCTCGTGCTCGATATACGCGACCTTGACCAACTCGCCGGGGTGGCTGGTCGGAATCCCCCCTAGGGCGGTGATGCGCTCGGCGATGGCATCGACCTGCTTGTGAACGGACTCATAGGCTTCCTGAAGGAACAGATGTAGATCTCGGAATTGCGGTCCCTCCACCAACCAGTGATGTTTCTGGTACTGGTGGAAGAGCAGGAAAAGCGAGGCTTGGTGGCGGTCGAGCTTGGGAACGAGCTTCGAGGTCACCGCCTTGGACAGCCCGATGGGGTTGTCTTCAATCGTGTCTTTGGTTTTCCATGGTTGCATGGTGAAGTCTCCTTTCTATTTTAGTAATTATTACTAATATTAATCCCAGGAGTCTAGCTTGTCAAGCGTGCGTGCCACTCGAGCCCATAACCCCTTTCACGGTAAACTATTACACCGGAATCATGGTATTCTCTCCCATCAAAGAGGAGTTTCGAACATGGCACGCGCTTACGGAATGTTGGTGGAAGGCAAATGGGAAACTGGCACCGAGACCATTTCGGTGATCGATAAGTATTCGGACGAAGTCATCGGCACCGTGCCCGCCGCGGCAAAAACCGACGTGGAGCGGGCCATCGGCGCGGCGGCCAAGGCCTTCCCCGCCTACGCCCAGCTCCCTGCCCATCGGCGCGGGAAGATCCTGGCCCGCACCGCGGAGCTCCTGGAGAAGTACCAGGAAGATATCGCCACCATGATTTGTCGGGAGGCGGGCAAGGCGTGGAAGTTCTCCCTGCTGGAAGTGGCTCGCGCCATCGAGACCTTTCAATTCGCCGCCGAAGAAGCCAAGAGGATCCACGGCGAGACCGTGCCCATGGACGCCTCCGCCGGCGGAGAGAACCGCATGGGCTTCTACATCCGCACTCCGGTCGGTGTCATCGGGGCCATCTCCCCTTTCAATTTCCCGCTAAACCTGGTGGGCCACAAGGTGGCGCCAGCTCTCGCAGCCGGCAATACGGTGGTCCTGAAGCCCGCCACCACCACACCCCTCACCGCAGTTCGGCTGGGAGAGATCCTCATGGAAGCGGGTCTTCCCGACGGCGTCTTCAACCTCGTTTTCGGAGGCGGAGGCACGGTTGGCGATTGGCTGGT
>DATDRI010000458.1:0-2963 GCA_035291825.1 Vicinamibacteria bacterium
GACGAAGTTAGCCATCTAGCCGATCCTTTCGCAGCGGTAGAAGTTGTCCACGCGGTAGCCAGCCCGCTCAGAGTCGTCCGGGAAGGTTCCGGGCTCGGCCAAGATCCGAAACACGAGCGGTGGCTCGGAGAGAATCCTGATCTCGTTCTCATCTGCCTCGAGCCAGCCTTCCCACTCCGCACCCACAAGCAGGCGGGGGGTGAAGTGCTGCGCCTGCCCGATCTCGGGAGCTTCCAGCACCTTGATCCCGCTCACCTCGCCATCCCTGTATTCACGCTTGAGCTTCACGAGGAACGACGATTCCACTCTTGGTCTCGTAGAAGGTGCGCTCATGGCGGTCATCCAGAGAATCCAGCTCACGCTCGATCAGCTTGGAGCGGGGATCCCGCTCGATTCCCTCGAACTTGCGGGCGAAGTCGGCACCCTGGGAGGCGCGCATCTCGTATCCACACAGAGAGCAGCGCTCGGGGAAGGGGGACTCGTGCGGCTCCCAGCACTCGATGCAGGCGTAGCCGAGGCGAAAGCGCTCGATCTCTTCGGGTCCGAAGCGGGCACGGTAGTCGAGGGTTGTGCGGCCTAGATCAGCGGTCGCCCAGTCGTGCGTATCAGAGACGGCCAGAGCCGTTACCGGCTTCCGCCAGCGCTCGCTGATCCGATCTTCGCTCATAGCTCCGAACTTCCTCCAAAACTCGCTCTCGGTCCTTCTCGCTCAGCCACCAACCACAGGGAATCGCGACCTCGTGCTCAGCGAAGAAATCCACCCCCGGAAGCTCACAGGGGAACCTGAACGCTCGCTGCCGGTCGTTGCGAGAGTGAACGGGCGAGACTTCGATCTCCCGCTCGCGCATGTGCTGAATGAACTTGTCTCGCTCCTTGACCAGGATCGTGAACAGCCAGTACGAGGAGTCGGGATCCGCGGCCTTCCCCCACAGCGCCCAGGCGTAGAACTCGGCATTGGCCCGGTGCTTGGCGACATTCTCCTGCGCGAGCGCGAGATTGGCGAGCCCGATGGCAGCCGCGATGTCGTTCATGTGGTACTTGAAGCCCGCTTCGGTGATCTCCTGCTCGCAGCGGAAGGAGTCTCCCTGGCGCCGGTCGAGGCCGTACCAGCGAAGCAAGCGCCCGCGCTCAATCTCGTCAAGCGGCGGTAGCAGCGCACCTCCATCTCCTGTTGTCAGATGCTTGATCGCTTGGAAGGACCAGCAGATGTAGTCTCCGCCGCTGCGCGCGATCGACTCGCCCTTGCTAGTGGCGAGAAACGCATGAGCCGCGTCTTCGATCACGGGAACCCCGAAGGAGCAAAGATGGTCGTACTCGCAGGGTTTCCCTCCCCAATCCACGGCCATGATCGCCTTCGTGCGAGCGGTCAGCTTCAACTCGACGTCCTCGGGCGAGATGAGTCCGGTGAGGCGATCCACGTCCGCCCACACGATCGAGGCACCCCGGTTGACGATAACCGCGTTGGAGGCGGTGCAGGTCATCGGGGTGGAGATCACCTCGTCCCCCGGCCCCACCCCGATCAGGTGCAGGGCAAGGTCGAGCGCGGAGGTGCCAGAGTTGAGCGACAGAGGCACAAAAGGTGCATCCAGCGCACGGGCAAGGGCTTGCTCGAACTCCTCTACCCTCGGCCCCTGGCCGATGTAGCCGGACTCGAGCACTCTCTGGACGGCAGCAGGCGCATCCTCGGCCATCGCCACTCGGAAGAGGCGAATCACGAGTGCAGCACCACCAGCTCATCGGAGACGTAGCCCGCCTTCAGTGCGGCGATGAGGGAGGCGGAATTGTCTCCCCGGATCTCGGCCCATACCTTGCCCTGCTGCTCTGCAAGGAAGCGGTACATCTCGGTTCCCAAGCCTTTCCCCCGCCCTGCGGGCAGGATCCCGACCGCAATCCACATCTTCTCGCCTTCCTCGGACATGAAGCCAAAGCCCACATCCTCGAAGATCCAGAGGCGACCGGGACCGGAGCCCCACCACTTCCGCTGCTGCTCCTCGGTGATGTAGCTCGTGTCGCGCGTCATCCACTCCCGGCTCGCGTTACGGATCCTGCGAACGAGCTCTACGTCCTCATCCGTCTCTGGCTCTCTAACGCGCATGGGCGATAACCTCTTCTCGCCAGACGAGGGAATCCTTCGGCCACAGGGCGAGCGTGGACTCGATGAAGTCGAAGTCGCCCTCGTACCGATCCGACCATCTTCCCAGACGCTCCGGGTCGTTCGGGCAGACGAACTCATGCCCTCCGATCCGTCCGCACTGAATCACCGGTGCGTCCCAGAGAAGCCCGTTCCGGCCCGAGAGAAAGCGAAACATCATGGGCGCAGGCTCGGGCAGGCCGGCCGCGACGTCGCGGATGATTGCGAGGGCGCTTTCGGTGAAGGTGTCGTCGTCGTCGTTGAAGACGAGATAGTCGCCCTGAGCTTGGGAGATTCCGTAGTTCACCTGCGGGTGCCCCCAGGCGTGCTTCCCGGCATCGTGCTCGAGCCAGCGAAAGCCTTCCGCTTGCACGAGGGTTGCCGTCTCCTCTAGCGCCTGCGAGTGCGTGTCTCCCACGATCAGAACCTCGTCCTGCGGCGAAAGCTGCGGCCGGATGGAATCGAAGAGAGCCGACAGTCCTTCCCCGTCCGGAGTGGGAACGATGAGCGAGAGCGAGATCACGCCACCGCTGCGCGCCACTTGCCGATGTGCTGAGGGATCAGCTTGCGCTCGAGGAGGAAGGCGTGTGCCCGCTCCCACACCTCTTGCAACTCCTCGGCGGGAGCCTGGCAGGCCCACTTGACCGCCTTCAGCCACTCCTTCTTCGTCTCACAGGCAGGCACGATCTCGAACCAGTCGCGGTAAGGAGGGGCTTTCTGGACAATGGGAACGGCTCCCGAGAGGACGTACTCGATTGCCTTGATGTCCGATTTGCAGTCCTCCCACTCGCCCCGGCGCAGAGGGCATAGGCCCACGTCCAGCACTTGCAGG
>DATDRI010000459.1:0-4704 GCA_035291825.1 Vicinamibacteria bacterium
GATGGTGAAAGGCTATTTCGTTTTCTTGGCTGTGGTGGGGCTGGAGCGCCTCTTCGAAGTCGCGCTGAGCAGGCGGCACGCCGGCTGGGCCTTGGCCAAGGGGGGTAAGGAGTTCGGCGGGGAGCGTTTCGCTTTCATGAAGCTTCTTCACGTGGGGCTCCTGTTGTCGAGCGCGATAGAGGTCGTGCTTTTGAATCGACCGTTCATCCCTCTGCTCGGTTTTCCAATGCTGGGATTGGTGTTGGCCGCCATGGCGCTTCGCTACTGGGCGGTACTCACGCTCGGCCCCTATTGGAACGTACGGGTCATCGTGGTGCCAGGCGCCACCCCAGTCACGTCGGGACCGTACCGCTATCTGCGCCACCCCAACTACCTGGCGGTCATCATCGAGGGCCTGGCCATTCCTCTCCTTCACTCCGCATGGATGACGGCGATTTGGTTCACGGTCCTGAATGCCTGGGCGCTTCGAGACCGCGTTCGTTGCGAGGAAGATGCGCTCGCTCGGTACTGCAGCTACCAGGAGCATCTGGGGGACCGGCCACGATTCATTCCCCTGAGGGCGGAACGGTCGAGCCACCACGGACGGTGAGGCGCGCATGACCGAGATCGAGATCCTGGAGGGTGTGCGAGAGGTGATCCGCGATGAGCTTCGGTGGAACGTGCCCATGGCCCAGGTGGAGCGAGAGACCAGCCTGGTTCGCGATCTGCAGCTCGACTCCCTCAAACAACTGACGCTGGTTGTCGAGCTCGAGAATCGTTTCCGCGTCCGCTTCGACGCCGGAGACGAGGAGGGGCTGGAGACGATCGGGGATCTCGTCCGGCTCATCGAAAGACGCCTCTCCGAGGAACGCCAGAGTGCCTGAAGCCACTCTGGGAGGTCTCCTCCGGCGGGCGTCGGAATCGACCCGTGGGGTGTGCTTCATCGATCGATGGGAGAAGGAATCCTTTCACTCCTACCAGGAGATATACCGTCGCGCCTCACTCGCCGCCGGCGGACTCCAGGCCATGGGAATCCGAGCCGGAGATCGGGTGGCCATCATCCTGCCGACATCGGTGGATTTCTTCGAGGCTTTCTTCGGTGCGCTCCTGGCGGGAGCCGTTCCAGTGGCTCTCTATCCTCCCTATCGTCTCGGTCGCTTGGACGAGTACCATGAGAGAACCGCGGCCATGCTGGAAAAAAGCGGTGCGCGTCTCTTGTTGACGCTGCGAGGGTTGGGGCGCCTTCTGGGTCGGACGACGAAGAGAGCAACAATGGAGCTTGGCCTCACTGCGATGGAGGATCTCCCGCGCCGGGCCCCCGCTGGAGGGGACCCATCGGCCGATGACCTGGCGCTCCTCCAGTTTTCCTCGGGAACCACCGAGGAGCCGAAACCAGTTCGCCTCTCGCATCGACAGATCCTGGCCAACGTGGACGCCATGCGACGGACGATCCTGAAAGCGTATCCCGAGGGGCCGCGGCTCACCCACCGGGCGGTCTCCTGGCTGCCGCTCTACCACGACATGGGTCTGGTGGGCTCGGTGCTGACCAGCGTCGCGCATCCCAGCGATTTGGCGCTGATACCGCCCGAGTACTTCGTGAGCCGGCCCGCTATCTGGCTCCGCGCCATCTCTCGCCATCGTGCCACGGTGAGCGCCGCGCCGAACTTCGCCTACGGTCTCTGTGCGGATCGTGTCCGAGACGAGGAGCTGGAAGGAGTCGATCTTTCTTCCTGGTGTCTGGCGCTCAATGGGGCCGAGCCGGTTACGCCTTCCGTGCTGCGACGATTCCAGGAGCGATTTCGCGCCTACGGCCTTCGCCGAGAGGCCTTGACTCCGGTCTACGGCCTTTCGGAGGCGGCGCTGGCGGTGACGTTCTCCGATCCTTCCCGTCCAGCTCGGGCTCACGTCTTCGACCGGCGCGCTCTGACCGAGGATGGCGTGGCGGTAGCCGCGCCCGCCGGGCAGGAGCTGGCAAGTCTCGGCAAGCCGCTTCCCGGATACGAGATTCGCATTGCGAATGGAAGTGGAGAAGGGGTCGAGCCGGAAAGACTCGGCCGGGTGTTCGCTCGGGGACCCTCCATTGCTTCTGAGGGCACCACCAACGGCTGGCTCGATACGGGAGACACCGGTTTCTTGCTCGACGGCGAGCTCTACCTCTATGGTCGCGAAAAAGATCTCATCGTGCTGCGTGGCCGTAACTACGCCCCGCAGGACATCGAGCACGCCCTGGAAGGGGTGGCTCACGTACGGAAGGGCTGCGTCGCGGCGCTGGGGATCGTGCCCGAGAACGGTGAGAGGGAAGAGCTGGTGGTTCTGGTAGAGAGAAACCGTTCCAGTTCGCCATCGGTGGACTCGCAATTGATGAGGGAGGCGAGTCGAGCCGTCGTCGATCGCATCGGGGTGGTTCCGGACGTGGTGCGAGTGCTGGAAGCGGGGACTCTGCCTCGAACCTCGAACGGCAAGATCCGAAGGAGCGAAGCCGCGCGTCAATACCTGACGGGAAGCCTGAGACCTCCAAAGCGATGGCCACGTTTACGTCTGGCGAGCCAAGCGCTGCTCTCGTTCACGTCCCTAGGCAAATGAACGAACGGGATAGACGAGGAGCCCTCAGTCTGCTTAAATGAGATGCTGATGGCCAATGAGCAACCACGCTTCATGAAGATCGCTATCGCGGAAGCCTACCGCGGAGTCCGCGGCGGACACGGGGGGCCCTTCGGGGCGTGCCTGGTTCACCGGGGAAAGGTTCTCGCCACCGGACACAACGAAGTGCTGCAGCGAAACGATCCCACCCGACACGCCGAGGTGTGCGCCATCATCCGAGCCGCAAAGGGCATGAGTTCTCCGCATTTCAAGGGATGCGAGATCTACTCCACCACCGAGCCCTGCGTGATGTGCTTTGCCGCCATCAACTGGGCTCAGATCGATCGTGTCTACTTCGGGACCACCGTTCGAGACGCTGAGCGGCTGGGGTTCAATGAGCTCGTGATCTCCAACCGGACTCTGAAGCGACTGGGAGGGAGCCGCGTCCAGCTCACGGCGGGAGTCATGAAGGAAGAATGTCGGGAGCTCCTGGAATTCTGGAGAGATCTCCCCGGTCGGAGGACCTATTGACGAATGCCCTGAAGGCGATGCTCGCCGTGTTGTGTCTCGGTGCATGCACGAGCTCTCTGGCTGTCGAGGAAGACTCGACGCCGGGAGTTCTCTCCAGAGTGGAGCAGCAGATCCGAGACTACGTCGACCAGCACACCGAGGAAGCCCATGAGCTGATACAGCGGGTGGCCGCTATCAATAGCGGCACCATGAATGCCGCCGGTGTGCGCGAGGTGGGAAGGGTTTTCCAGTCCGAGCTCGATGCCCTGGGCTTCGAGACCCAATGGATTTCGATGCCCCCAGAGATGGGCCGCGCCGGCCACCTCTTCGCCGAGCGCACCGGTCATCGAGGGAAACGAATCCTGCTGATAGGACATTTGGACACGGTCTTCGAGAAGGACAGCCCGTTTCAGAAGACGGTGCAGCAAGGCGGCCGTCTGAAGGGACCCGGGGTGGCGGACATGAAAGGCGGCGACGTGGCGATGCTCTATGCCCTCAAGGCCCTGGACCACGTGGGGGAGCTCGAGGGGACGACCATTACCGTCGCTTTGATCGGCGATGAGGAGAAGCCGGGCAGGCCGATCAGCGTGGCTCGCGGTCATCTCATCGAGGCCGCCCAGCGGAGCGACGTGGCCCTGGGCTTCGAGGGAGCAGTGGGTCGGGGCGATGCCACGGTGACCAGGCGCGGCGCGGGCTCCTGGATTCTCGAAGTGACCGGAAGGGAAGGTCACTCGTCGAGAGTCTTTACTCCCGGCTTTGGACAGGGGGCCATTTTCGAAGCGGCCCGGATTCTGAACGCCTTTCGCGAAGAGCTGGGCGGCGAGGAGTATCTGACGTTCAATCCCGGAGTCATTCTGGGTGGAACCACCGTGGAGTTCGATGCCGAGACGGCCGAGGGCACGGCCTCCGGTAAACCGAACGTCGTCCCTCAGGGGGTGACCGTTCAGGGCGACCTGCGTTTCATTTCGGACCGGCAGAAAGAAGAGGCGCAGGCTCGAATGCGGGAGATCGTGAGCCGAAACCTGACCGGAACTTCCGCGGAGATTCACTTCACCGAAGACGAATACCCGGCGATGTCACCGAATCGAGGCGACAACCAGCTCCTTAAGGCCTTCGATGAGGTTAGCCGCGCTTTGGGATTGGGGGCGGTCACGCCGGTCGGTCCCGAGACCCGGGGCGCGGCCGACATCTCGTTTGTCGCGCCTTTGCTCGATGCGCTCTGTGGGCTGGGACCGGTGGGCGCCGGCGCCCACTCCGTTCGGGAGGACCTCGATCTCGCCTCGCTCCCGGTGGCTACCGAGCGTGCGGCGGTCTTGCTTTATCGGCTGACCCGCTGATCCCGCCATCCAGGCCGACCGCGCGGCCGTCGTCGGTCACCGAATCCGAGAAGCAGGCGTGGACCAGGCAGTGGCTTATCGCCGTCCGGTTGACGGCAATGGGATCCGTGCCCGCCGCGATGCGGGTACAACACATCGGACAGACCCAGATGTAAAGGTCATCGGCCCGGAAATTACCCTCTGCAACCAACTGCCTGACCTGGCCCATCGTGGTCAAACCCATGAAGTTGTCCTTTCTTGTCGCAGGCTCGCTGCGGACGGCGGCTCGGCGGGGTCGCTCCGCTCGGGCCGGGTGCGG
>DATDRI010000460.1:0-2922 GCA_035291825.1 Vicinamibacteria bacterium
TTCGGCTTCGCCTTCGGTCTGCGCGGGCTCGGCCAACAGCTTCAGACGACGCCTTTCGCCATTGCGGCGGTGGCGGTGGCGGTTTGCATGATGGTGGGGGTCACCGTGATGGTGGGAAGTTTTCGCCGAACGCTGGAGGTCATGGTCGATTCCACCGTTCGCGCCGACATCTACGTGACCAGCAAGTCCTGGAGTCGGGGGCGCAGCGAGGCGTCCCTGGAGCCGGAGATCGTTTCCGCCATCGCCAACCATCCCGGGGTACGCGCCGTGGATCGATTGCGGCAGTTTTTCGTCTATCCACCTGGCTATCCGGATGACCGGCGCGTTTCTCTGGCCGGCATCGACGTGGGGCTCGAGCTCGGTGAGGCGCGGTTCGCTTTCTTGGAAGGCGAGCGCCAGGAGGCGCTTCGCCGCGTTCAGGAAGAAGGTGCGGTGGTAGTGAGCGAGCCCTTGTCGCGGAAGTTCGATCTCGGTGTGGGAGATCGCCTCAGCCTTTACGGGCGGAGCGGGCGCGTCGATTTTCCCATTGCCGGCGTCTACTATGATTTCAGCACCGAGGGCGGGGCGGCGTTCATGGATCTATCGACCATGGAAGAGCACTTCGGGCCGGGAGAGGTTAGCAATCTGGCGCTCTATCTTCAGCCAGGAATGGATGCCGAGCGCGCGGTCGATGAGCTGAAGTCTCGCTTCACCGGTGTGCCGCTCGAGATCCGGAGCAATCGCGATCTGCGGGAACGAGTCTTCCGGATCTTCGATCAAACCTTCGCGGTGACGGAGTTGCTGCGGGTGATGAGCCTCCTCATTGCCGTTTGCGGCATCACGCTGACCCTCTTGGTCATGGCCCGCGAGCGCGTTTCGGAGCTGGCGCTCTATCGCGCTCTCGGCGCCGAGAGAAGGCAGATCTTTCGAACCTATCTGGGGAAGGGCGTGGGCATGGCGCTCTATGGCTTGGCGTTGGGGGGGGTGGGCGGCGTTTTGTTGGCATTCATCCTGATCTTCGTTATCAACCGCACGTATTTCGGTTGGACGCTCGCCCTTCATTGGCCGTGGGCCGGTCTGGCGGGCGAAGCGGCGGCGATCCTCGCCGCGGCGGCGGCGGCCAGCCTGTATCCGGCTTGGCGGGCGGCGCGCACTCCCGCCACCGAATTGAGAAGGGAAGATTTGTGAGGCGCTTCTTCCCTCTGTGGCTCTTTCTTGCCGCGGCCACTCTGTTTTTGGCCGCCGATTGGAAATACGCCGCCCCCGACTATCGCTGGTCCTTTCCGGAAGATCATTGGCCGCATCGTGACTACCGGACCGAGTGGTGGTATTTCACCGGGCACCTCTCCTCTACCGAGCTTCCGGAGCGCACCTTCGGATATCAATTCACCGTATTTCGGATCGGACTCCTGACCGAGCGGCCCGCACTGGACTCCGATTGGGCCACCGACACCCTGATCATGGGACACGCGGCGGTGACCGATGTTGAGCGGCGAGAGCATCGCTTCAGCGAGCTTCTCTATCGAGAGATGCCGCTTCTCGGGGAGCTGGGGACGTTTCCCGATCCGCGGGTGGCATGGGTACGCGGCCCGGTAGGTACGCCGGGGAGGTGGACGCTTCAGTGGAACGGTCGATCGTTCGACTTCGCCATGGCGGACGAGCAACAAGGGATCGCGTTCGAGCTCCGCACCGATCCCGTGAAGCACTTGGTCTTACAAGGCCCCAATGGCTTCAGTCGTAAGGGAGAAGAGCCGGGCGCCGCCAGTCTCTACTACAGCTTCACCCGGCTGGGGACCGAGGGAACGCTGCGAGTCGATGGCGAGACCTTCCCGGTTCGCGGAGAGAGCTGGATGGATAGGGAGTTCTCATCGTCGCAGCTTGCCGAGGGACAGCAAGGATGGGACTGGTTCAGCCTGCAGCTCCTGGACGGCCGGGAGCTCATGATCTACGTTCTGCGCGGCGAAGACGGCGCAGCCGATTTCCGTCACGCCACGCTCGTTCCCGCCCGTGGCGAGTCCCGGTACCTTGAAACAGAGGAGTGGAATGTCCGGGCCACGGATTCTTGGGAGAGTGAGGCGACGGGCGCGGTCTACCCGAGTCGGTGGATGGTCGAGGTGCCGAGCGAGGGACTGGCGATGGACGTGAGGCCGGTCCTTTCCGACCAAGAGAATCGAAGCGAGCTCCCGGGGGGAGTCTACTACTGGGAGGGAGCCGTTCTTATCTACGACTCCTCCGGACGGGAGCAGGGGAGGGGCTATGTCGAGCTCACCGGTTATGGTGAGAACAGCCGACCCCCTATTTGACATATAACCATATGACATGTATGGTTACCCATATGAAGACCACGTTGAATGTCGACGACACTGTCATGGCGCGGTTGAAGAGAGAGGCTGCCCGACAAGGGCGCACCATGTCCGAGCTCGTGGAGTCGGCGCTCCGGTTATTGTTTCAGTCTCCCAAAGGGAAAAAGCCTCTGCCCCGACTGCCGGCTTTTCGAAGCGGGGGACATCTCGTCGACGTCTCCGATCGCGAGTCCCTCTATCAGGCCATGGAAGGTCGCTGATTGTTCGTGGTCGACACGAACATCCTGGTCTACGCTGCCGACCAGGACTCCACCTTCCACGATCGTTGCCGCGCGCTGCTCGAGGAGTGGAGGAATCAGACTGCCCCATGGTTCCTCACTTGGGGGATCTTCTATGAGTTCCTCCGCGTCAGCACGCACCCTCGAGTGTTCCGAACTCCATGGAAGGCGGGGGAGGCCTGGAAGTTCATAGAGGCGGTGCTGGCCTCGCCCAGCTTGGGCATCCTCACGCCCACCGACCGGCATGCGGCGGTGGCCTCCGGGATTATCCAAGAGCTACCGTATCTCAGCGGGAATCTCATGCATGATACGCATACCGCGGTGCTGATGCGAGAGCACGGCATCCAGCGCATTTACACGAG
>DATDRI010000461.1:0-3495 GCA_035291825.1 Vicinamibacteria bacterium
TGACGGCGCCATCCCGTCTGGAAACGGTGTCGCCACTCTGGCGCTGCTTAGTCTTTCTGAGCACACCGGCAAGACCCTCTACCGGGAGAGGGCCGAGGCGGCCATGAAAGCCTTTGCCGCGGAGTTCAAAGAACGCCCGGCTCCGCTTCGCACCTTGGCGCTGGCGGTGGACCTTTATCATCGGACCTCGCCAGCGCCAGGCGCCCCGAGCATGTCGGGCGCATCCAGAAAGCAGGAACTCGAACCGGTCGCTCGACTCGCGGAAGAGCTGGTGAAGACGGCGCTCCTCTTGGAGGATGCCCCGGCCGGGGGCGGTCGGTGGCGGCCCTTCGAGCTCCGGGTGACGATACGCGAGGGCTGGCACGTCAACGCCCATCCCGCCTCGCTGAGGTACCTCATACCAACCGAGGTACGGGGCGATGTAAGGAAGCTAACCTATCCGGAAGGCGAAGACTTCAAGTTCGCCTTCTCCGAGGAGTCTCTATCGGTCTACAGTGACACAGTCTCCATCCGCGGCGAGATCGATCCTCAAGAGTCCGAGCTGCGACTCGTCTATCAAGCCTGTGATGATCGCCGATGCCTCGCCCCGGTCGACAAGACGATCCCCGTGCCTCCCGAGTAGAATCATGAACCCATCGGCCGCCGGAAAATTCTCCTCTGCGTTGCGACTCATCCTCGTCCCTGCACTCATCAGTCTCATCGTCACTCTCTGGCGACTGACCGGCGAGCTCCTCCACTGGTCGGCCAGGTTCTACAACCCGGAAGCAGGAGGGATGGGCGCCATCGTCGGCATCACCTGGCTGGCACCCGTTTTCGGAATCTACTTCGCTTTCGAGTTGGTCAAGGCCGGCCAGAAGCCTCCCAACTGGAGGAAGGCGCTCGGCTTGGCCATTCTGGGGGGCGTGGTTCTCATCCTGGGCGCGCCCCTTCAAACGATTTTCCTGGAAAGGAGTTTTCTGTCGGGTCTCGTTTACATCTGGCTCCTGGGACTGGTGGCCGCCGGCATGCAGCTTTTCGGCTGGCCGCAGCTCGTGAAGACGCTCCTCGCCTACGGACTCGCCGCCCGTCTCCCGATCATCCTGATCATGGCACTTGCCATGCGCGGCGGTTGGGGGACGCACTATGATGCCAAGCCGCCCGGTTTCCCGGAGATGGATTGGCTCTCCGCCTTCCTCTGGCTGGGATTCTTTCCTCAGCTGACTTTTTGGGTCGGTTCCACCATCGTGATGGGAGCTCTTTGCGGAGTGCCGGCGGCGGTTCTCCTGCACCGGCGCAAGCCGCGGGTGGAGGCGGGATCACGCGGCGCCGCCTTCCCAACGTGAGCATCGGCGAGAGTGCGCCTATCGAACCGAGTCCGGTTCGAAATTTCCGACTTTGGGGAGCGTTCGAAGCTTCTTCCCAATGGGGATTCGCTCGGCGAGGAAGGCCCCTCCTTCGCTCAGGCTAAGGAGTTAGCCCTGGCGCTCGCTATCTCAACGAAGGGCGCGAGAGTCGCACGGATATTGCGGTTGTTGCGTTTATTGCGTTTACCGGCTAGACTGAACCACTGGAGAATTAGCCAATGGCCCACCTAATGAATACAGAAAAGGAGCCGTTCCTGCCGTCGGAGCATGACGCATTGCTGGCGGGAGAAACGAGCCGCAAGCTGGCGGATTATTTCCGCGGGAAGCAGTATTTTCGCGTCCGCCTGGTCGACGAGGCCGGGCGGGCGACCGAGACTCTGGAGCTCCCGGCTGCCGCAGCGCGGCTTCTCCTCGACATGCTCGAGCACATGGCCCGGGGCAACGCGGTGACGCTTCTACCTATCCATGCCGAATTGACGACGCAGCAAGCGGCGGATCTACTCAATGTCTCCCGTCCTCACCTAGTGCAGTTGCTGGACGAACGAAAGATTCCTTACCGCAAGGTCGGCACCCACCGCCGGGTGCGAGCTGAGGATGTCCTTCGGTACAAGCGGCAGATGGAACAAGCGCGACGGGAGGTCCTGCAGGAGCTCGCCGCTCACGATCAGGAGCTCGGGCTCGAATAGCGCATGGATCGGTTCACGGCCTTTCTGGACTCCAATGTTCTCTACCCAGCCGCACTCAGGAACTTCCTCATGTGGCTTGCGCTGCGAGGGCTCTTTCGTGCACGGTGGTCCGATAGAGTTCACGCGGAATGGATGGCGGCTGTCCAGCGGGGTTTCCCCGATGTTACTCGCGAGCAGCTCGAGCGGACCCGCGAGCTCATGAACCTCCATGCCGAGGGCTGCTTGGTCACCGAGTTCGAGGAACTGATCCAGGGCCTCCAGCTACCGGACCCGAGCGACCGCCACGTCCTGGCGGCGGCGATCCGCTCCGGCGCGGACGTGATCGTGACGCAAAACCTGAAGGATTTCCCGCCGGAGAAGCTACAGCCCTATGGCATCGAGGCGCAGCACCCCGACACGTTCATCACGCATCTCTTCGACCTGAACGCGGATGCGGTCGTCGGAGCCGCGCAAGAGCACCGCGCCAGCCTGAAGAACCCGCCAAAGAGCGTGGACGAGTACCTCGAGACGCTCGAGCGTCAGGGCCTGACACAAACGGTCGCGGAGCTGCGTGCCTACGCCAGCGTGCTTTAAGAGTCGGAGGCGTCGATACGGACGTGGACGAACAAACACCGCGCATCATCTTCGCTTGGAAGGCCGAAGGCATGAGCGAAACGCGTACTTCAACCATCTCGAAAGCGACCATCTCGAAGGCCAAGACTGATTGGCATCAGTTCGACACTTTGACGGAAGAACGGGTCCGGCGCCGTATTGAAGCGTATCCGAAGCTCACGTTCACCCGGCTCAAAGACCAGCGCAGTGAGATCGTTCGAGTGGTAGACGGCGGGAGCCAGATCTGTATCTGGATCGACGAGAAGAGATAGTCGCGTTTTGATAGACTCGACCTCCCATGAAAGTGGATTACCTCCCGGGGCGCAGAAACATCGGTCCCAGAGAAGTGCGCCGGCGCCGGCGGCTCGGGCTCATGGGCGCCGCGGCGAGCGCCCTCCTGTTCCTGGTGCTCCTGTGGACGGATGCACCGAAGCCCGCACGAGCTCTCCTCGCCTTTCCGCTCCTGGTCGCGACGCTGGGGCTGGTCCAGGCCTCGAGCGAGACCTGAGTGGTCCTGGGCATGCGGGGCATGCATCGAATGAATGGGGCTCCCGGTCAGGCGGAGACGAGCGATGAACGGAAAGCGGATCGCCGGCGCTCGCTTCGCCTCTGGGTGCTGATGGGTGTTCTGACGCTCGCCCTAACCGCCCTGGCCATGATCGCACCTTCCCCATTGGGTTGACAGGCTCGAATCCCGTCCGCATAATGTTCCTTCACCCCTAAACTCAAGAGATAGAGAACTGCCATAGCCTGAGCGCCTTGGTCCGCGCCACCGGAGCATGCAATCGGCCGAAGTCAGTAGCATCGACGCGTCCCACGAAAAGTCCATTTACTGGCTGAGCTTCGCCCTACGTTGTCTGCTGGGCTTGCTGGCT
>DATDRI010000462.1:0-16941 GCA_035291825.1 Vicinamibacteria bacterium
ACGTTCTTCCGCGGCCGGTAATGGCGCATGAAATCGAAGCTGGCCGTCGAGAAATTGGAAAGTGGATGACCGAGGTTGCGCACCACACTGACCGCCTTCAGAAAGACTTCCGGCAGCACCACCGCCGAGCCTACGTTGAGATAGACGCCACCGTCATCGAGCCTCTGCACCAGGGCGGCCAGAAGCCGGAAGTCCTGGAGGCTTCCTTTCCCCAACCGCTCACCGGAAGCCTGGGGGTGCATGTGGATGATATCGGTTCCTACCGCTACGTGGACGGTCACCGGGATGGAAAGACGATAGCCAGCCCAGATCAGACTCAGGTGCATGAATTGGGGTTTGTGTTGATCCAGGAAGGCGCCGATGGCCTCGCCGATTCCCATTCCCTTCCCTACGCCTTCTTCGATGGCTCGATTCAAGAGCGAGCCGGTCTCCTCGGCCATGCCAAACTCGCCGGACCCCAGCCCTTCTTCCACCTCCTCGGATGTCTGTCCGACCAAGGCCATCTCGAAATCGTGGATGATTCCCGCGCCGTTCAACGCCAGACCGCTGACGTAGCCTTGTTCCATCAGGTGAATGACGAGAGGGGAGAGGCCTACCTTGATGACGTGTGCGCCCAACCCCCACAAGATCGCGCGGCCTCGACCTCGGGCCTTCTTGATGGAGCGGACGAGATCCTTCAGATCGCGAGCCGCCAAGACCCCTGGCAGGCTCTCCCAAAACTCTCGAAAGGTCTCCCCGGCCGGCACCCCTCCCAGGTCGTCCAAGCCGACCTTGCTCTTGCGGGACTTGAGCGGATAGGTGCGGAGACCGGATAGATCGAGGGGATCGACGGGATACTTCGGCATCAAGCCTAGCCGGCTTACCCGGCCTCCCGTGGAAAAAGCTCTTCCTCGATGGCTTGGCAAAGCAAGTGCACGATCATGGAATGCACTTCCTGGATGCGGGAGGTCACCCGGTGGGGAACAGTGAGGCAGAGGTCCACCTGGCCGGCCAAGGCACCTCCGTCTCGCCCGGCGAGGCCAATCGATTTCACTTTCCTTTCCCGGCAAGCTGCCACCGCCTCGAGAACATTAGGGGAGTTTCCGCTGGTGCTGATAGCGAGCGCCACATCGCCTGGCGAGCCCAGTGCCTCCACTTGACGGCGAAAGACCAGGCGAAAATCACTGTCGTTCGCGATACTCGTCAGGACCGATGTATCGGTGGTGAGCGAGATGGCGGGTAGGGCGGGACGATCAAAACCGAATCGGTTGACCAGCTCGCCCGTGAAGTGTTGGGCGTCGGCGGCGCTTCCGCCATTTCCGAAAGCGAGGATCTTCCTTCCGGCGCGAAGAGCCTCCACCATGATGTGTCCGGCCTCCAGCACTTGGACTCCGGCTTTCCCGAAGAAATCTTGCTTGAGAGCAAGGCTCTCGGCGACGATGGATCGCAGTTCATCGGCGTTCACGGCGCGATTATGAACCGAGGCAACGCCTCCCCACAACCGCGTCGCCGGGTAGCGGCTGTCCTTACTCCTTGGATGAGGGTGGATAAAGGAGCATGCAGTCGCCATAGCTGTAGAACCGATATCGCTCCCGGACGGCTTCTCGATAGGCATGCTTCACTGGTTCGACGCCACCAAAGGCCGAGACCAGCAGCAACAGAGAGCTTCGGGGCAAATGGAAGTTGGTCAGCAAGGCATCGACCACCTGAAATCGAAATCCGGGAAAGATGTAGAGCTCGGTGACTCCCGAGCCCGGGCGCGCCCTGCCCGGTTCCACGGCTGCCGACTCCAAGGCGCGAACGGTGGTGGTGCCGACCGCTACCACCCGCCCCCGGTTGCCTCGAGCGCGCGCGATAGCGGCGGCGGTCTCCTCCGGGATCGTATAACGTTCGGCGCCCATGCGGTGCTCTTCGACCGTTTTCGTGCGGATGGGCTGAAAGGTGCCGTAGCCGACGTGAAGCGTGAGCTCCACCACTTCGATACCACGGTCTCCCAGCGACTGAAGGAGCGCGCGCGTGAAGTGGAGCCCGGCAGTGGGAGCAGCCACCGAGCCGCGCTCGCTTGCATAGACGGTTTGATATCGCTCCCGATCCTCGGCATCTCTGAGACTATGGCGGTCCTGGCGCTTGATGTAGGGCGGGAGAGGGGCGCGGCCGACTCGCTCCAGCACCGGATAAAGCTCTCCTTGGTAAGCAAGCTCCACGATTCGCTTACCTAGCTCCCCGACTCCGGCCACTCGCGCCCGGAGCTCGCCTTCACCGAAGACGATCATCGTCCCCACCCGTAGCTTCTTCGCCGGGCGCGCCAAGACCTCCCAGCGATCGTTGTCCTCCGGCCTTTCAGGCCTCAAAGGCTGGACGAGCAGAAGCTCCACGACGTTTCCCGAGTCGGTCCGTCCGCGGAGCTTGGCTGGAAAGACCCGGGTGTTGTTGACGATCAAGAGATCTCCGGGGCACAGCAGCTCGGGGAGCTCTTGGAATCGGTGGTGGTGGAGGGCCCCGGTGCCAAGCTCCAGATGAAGGAGCCGGGAGAGGTCCCTCCTCTCGAGCGGCTCCTGGGCGATGAGCTCGGAGGGAAGCTGATAGTCGAACTCGGAAAGGAACAGAGTTAGAAGAGACGTTTTTGCGGACTGGGGCGGAGCAGTCCGAAATGGCGGTAAGCGCGCTCGGTCGCCACCCGACCGCGCGGTGTACGGTCGAGGAAGCCGATCTGCATGAGGAAAGGCTCGTAGATGTCCTCGATGGTATCCCGCTCCTCGCTGATCACGGCGGCGATGGTACCCAGACCCACCGGCCCGCCCTCGAACTTCTCGATGAGAGTCAACAGGATCTTGCGATCCATCTCGTCGAACCCGTGCTCGTCGACTTCCAATAGACCCAAGGCCTCCAGCGCCACCGGCTCGGTGATTTTTCCATCCGCTCTGACTTGAGCGAAGTCCCTCACCCGCCGGAGCAGTCGGTTGGAGATGCGAGGCGTTCCACGAGAACGCCGAGCGAGGGCGGAGGCCGCCCCCTCATCGATGACCACCCCCAAAATGGTCGCCGATCGCTTCACTACCGCGATGAGCTCCGCCTGGTCGTAGAAGTCCAACCGGTGCACGATTCCGAAGCGACCACGCAGGGGGGACGTCAAGAGGCCAGCCCGGGTGGTTGCACCGATCAGAGTGAACTTGGATAAGGGGATTCTGACCGACTTGGCGGAAGGCCCCTGGCCGATGATGATGTCCAGCCGATAGTCTTCCATCGCCGGATAGAGCACCTCTTCAATGGATGGATGCAAACGATGAACTTCGTCGATGAAGAGGACGTCACGCGTCTCCAGATTCGTCAGGAGGGCGACCAAGTCGCCGGATTTTTCGATGAGCGGGCCGGCGCTGGGCTTGATATGGACGCCGAGCTCGTTGGCGACCACGTGGGCGAGAGTCGTCTTGCCGAGACCGGGCGGTCCATAGAGGAGAAGATGATCCATGGCCTCTCCACGCTGGCGAGCGGCCTGAACGGCAATCTGAAGCTGGGCGGTGACTTTCTTCTGACCGATATACTCGGAGAAGCTCCTGGGGCGGAGGCTGGTATCGAGTGAGACGTCCTCCTCCGACCGCTTGGCGGAGACCAATCGGCTGTTCATGGTCGTCGAGATTAAATCATACCTCGAGACCCACCGCACGCATGAGGGCCAGGGCGTTACTCTTCCGTACCACCCCCGGTTGCATCCGATAGCCGAAGGTCATCTTCCCGTCTTCCAGATGGTCCTCGAAATGAACGTTGGCGGCTCGAGGAGCCAAGGCATCGGCGATCTTGGCAAGGGCCAGATCGTGGGTGGTGATGAGGCCGATCGCTCCTCGGTCCAGCAGACCCCGCACCAACCCGTCCGCCCCGATCCGCCGATCATGGGAGTTGGTCCCTTGCAGGATCTCGTCCAGCAGAAAAAGCAGCGGCAGCTCCCCCTGGGTCATTTCCATGATCCGGCGCAGGTGGGTGATTTCGGCATAGAAGCGAGAGATGCCTTCCTGGAGGGAGTCCTGAATGCGAATGGAGGCGCCCACGGCGAGGGGGGACAAGCGGAGCCGGCGGGCGCGCACCGGCGATCCGGCCAGGGCGAGCACCGTATTCACGCCAACCGTCCGCAGGAGAGTGCTCTTGCCCGACATGTTCGACCCGCTGACCACCAACAGTCGCAACTCGCCTCCCAAACGGAGGTCGTTGCGGACCAGTTGATCCTCGGCAATGAGGGGGTGGCCGATGGCTTCCCCATCGAAGAGGGGGCCTCGATCGACGAGAGTGGGAAACGGATCTCCTGGATGCTCGTAGGCGTACCCCGCCAAAGACAGGAGCGCCTCGAGCTCGCCGGTGGTAGCGAGCCATCGCTCCACCGAGACGCCGGAACGAGCACGCCAGGACTCGATGGCGAAGGCAAACTGCGTCGCCCACAGCATGAGGGCTGCCAAAGGGGCGAACAGCTGATTGCGCCGTCCGTCGAGGAAATCGATGAGACGGCGGAGTCGCTTCACTTCTTGCGAAGCGGGGATTCCCTCCCTGGCGAGGGCCTGCTGCAGACCCGTCAGTGGTGCGGAGGAGAAGGACTCCCGCTCGAGAAGCGTTAGCAGTTTCGAAAGCACAGCCAGATCTTGCGCGGGTTTCTCTACCGCGGCGAGAACCTCGCGCACCCGGGCCCTCAACGCGAAGGCAAATGTTGCTTCGATGAGAAGAACGAGGAGCACCGGCAACCGGCCGGTCAGTGAAGCGAGCCACAGGGCGACGCTGGTCACCGACACCACCGCCATCACCACCGCCAGGTAGCGCCTCCAGTCAGACACCAGCACCGGAGGAGCCGAAGCCCATCGAGTCAGAGCCTCGGGATCGACGCTGGTCGAGCCAGGCGGGTCACCGTCTTCCAGAGTCGCGACCTCCTCCCGCAGATCGAGCCGGGGACGGAGCTCTTCGATGGCCGTCTGCCGGGCGCGAACCTCGTCGGGAGAGGCGGGAGACAGAAGCCAGTCGGCCAGCGTTTTCGATCCCCAGCTGGTGGTGGCGGTGGAGAGGAGCTCGAAGAGGGAGCCCCTCCCGAACAGATCCAAGTCGCGGGCGTAGGGGTGTGAGTCGGGTAGAAAACGCTCACCGGAATCGCCTCGGCCCGCCCAACGGTTCTCCAAACGAGCCATTCCCCGGTCATAAAAAGAAGCGGCGCTGGCCGCCCGCCGCCAGCGTCGCAGGACGCCGTCGTGAACCAGGGCCAAGACCAAGAACACGAGGACGGGAAGGCTCATCCACCACGGGGACAGAATCGGCGTTCCCCAGATGAACCATGCCATCACGCTTCCCACCCCGAAGACCGCCAAACGACCGTTGGATATCCAATCCGCTCTTTGGTGGTGGCGCTCCGCCTCCTCGCCCCGCACTCGCCTTAGATCCAGGTAAGCGGTTCGCGGTGTGGCGGGCTCGATGGGCTCCTTCTCTCTCACGAGTCGATGTCGACACTCAGCTCGAGACGCGACGCAGGGCGCCTTTGAGTGCCTTCTCGAAGGATGGGCTGGTATCGTTCCTGAGGATCTCGAGCACGGCCTGATCTGCTTGGCTTCTCTGGTACCCGAGATTCACCAGGGCGGAAACCAGATCGTCCCGCAGCGCGATCTCGGGAGAGGCGGCTTCGGTCCGGGAGATCGGCTCTCCCACGCGAGCCAGCACCTCCGGCATTTTTTCCCTGAGCTCCACCACCAATCTCTCCGCCGTCTTCTTGCCCACACCAGGGATGGAAGCGAGTCGTCGCAGGTCACCGTGGCGGATGGCGTCGACCAGGTCGGATGGCTCCAATCCGGATAGCACCTTCAGGGCCAGAGCCGGTCCCACTCCGGCCACCGAGATCAATCGTTGGAAGAGAATCTCTTCGATCTCGGTCAAAAACCCGAAGAGAGCGATCACGTCTTCCCGCACGTGGGTGTGAACGCGAACCGACACCGTGGCACCTTCCCCGTCCAACTCGTAGTAGGTGGACAAAGGGATGAGGACCTTGTAACCGACCCCTCCCACCTCCAGGATCACTTGTCCCGGTTTCTTATCCAGGAGGGTTCCACGAAGGTGCGCGATCATGCCGCTGGTTGCCCGATCAGCGCCCGGCCACACGCTGGGCGAAGCGAAGCCGATGCGCGTCGCAGAGAGCCACCGCCAGAGCATCGGCCGCGTCATGAGGCTCAGGGAGCTCGTCGAGATGCAGGAGGAGCATGACCATCTTTTGAACTTGCTCCTTGTCGGCGCGACCGTAGCCGACCACCGCCTGCTTGACTTCCAGGGGGCTGTACTCGAAGACCGGCAACCCGCGCGAAACCCCTGCCAGTAAAGTCACGCCCCGCACATGGCCGAGACGCAGGGCAGTCTTGACGTTGGCGGCAAAGAAGAGGTTCTCCACGACCAGACGCTCGGGACGGCAGCGCTCGATGACCTTCAGGAGCTCGGTGTGAATGAAATGAAGTCTCTCGGCGAAGGCGACGCGGGGGCTTCGAATGGCTCCGTATTCGACGAGCGCGTGGGTCTCGCCATCCGAGTCGATTGCTCCGTAGCCGGTGGCGGCAGTGCCCGGGTCGATACCGAAGATTCTCAAAATACCCGCCAGGGCTCGATTTCAGTTGGACGCCAGGGCGGCTTCCATCTCTTTTTCCTCGATGTCGAAGTTGGCCCAGACGTTCTGCAAATCTTCGTGGTCCTCCAGGACCTCCATGAGCCGTAGCATCTGCACCGCGCTTTTCCCCTCGAGCTTCACGTTGCTCTGAGGGATCATGCTCAGTTGCTCGACGGCAAGTGGAATCTTCCTTGACTCCAGCGCCTGGCGAACGGTTTCGAAGGCTTCCGGGGGCGTGAGGATCTCCCAGTTTCCGTCGTCTTCGTTGACGTCCTCGGCTCCGGCTTCCAGCGCGATCTCGAGCAGCTGTTCTTCACCGATCTTGTCGCGCCCGACGACCAGGTAGCCTTTCTTCTGGAACACCCAGGCCACCGAGCCCGCCTCACCGAGGTTGCCTCCGTATTTCGAGAAAAGATGTCGGAGCTCGGATACCGTGCGGTTGCGGTTATCGGTGGTCGCTTCGATAAGAACGGCCACACCCCCTGGCCCGTAGCCCTCGTAGATGACCTCTTCCAAGTTGTAGCCTTCCAACTCGCCGGTACCCTTCTTGATCGCCCGATCGATGTTCTCCTTGGGCATATTGAGGGACTTCGCTTTGTCCACCACCAGTCGGAGACGGGGGTTGAAGTTCGGGTCGCCTCCCCCCAGTCGCGCCGCCACTGTGATCTCTTTGATCACCTGGGTAAAGGCCTTGCCGCGCTTGGCATCGGCCGCCGCCTTCTTGTGCTTGATGGAGTGCCACTTGGAATGTCCAGACATACGGCACCGTTTTCCAGAGGTCCCGATGTTAGCAGATGGCCCGTCTCGGTTCAATCCCCTGCGGAAAAGAAATGGAGAACCGTGTCAGTCGTCGAAAACGAAGGTAGGCTCTTGATAGTACCGCACCTTCTTTTCGGCGACCCTCTCATTGATGGCTTCCTGCAACCAATGCCGCTTTTCGTCCAATGGAAGGTGGGATTTCAGCAGGGCGAGCTGAAGGTTCAAACCCAGGACGCGCCGGGGCACCAAGATCCGGGTGACTCCCGAGGGGAGGCGATCGTCGGCTTCCGCTAGTCGGCGGATATCTGCCTTGGTCAAGTTGGGGAAGAGGATCAACGCTCCGAAGTGAGTGTGGTGCTGCCGAACGGATGGGAAGTCGGCATGGTTTATCCGATCCATCCGGCCCGGACCTCGGTAGTAGGTCTGGGTGAGCTCTCGCAGGCGGCTCACCCGTTGGTGCAGCTCCAGGTCGGTTCGCAGCCGAAGCACTCTCGATTCGTCGAGAGCAATCGCGCATAGATAATCGGGTGCGGCCTCGTCCACCTCATCTTCCAGTTCCCCCTCCTCGACCCGAATCCCCGGCATGGAAGTCGCTTTCTCCAAGAGGATCCCGGCCTCGATGTCGCGGACCACGTGATTCCAATGGGACACCACCAGCTCCTTCTCCTGGTAGGGCTCGACCTGGACAATGAGATGTGGTACCTCGAGGTTGCGGAGCGCCGACACCCGATTCGCACCGTCCAGCAAAATATAGCGATCGCTCCCCTGCAGGCTGGCGGCAATGGGAGGATTCTTCAGAACTCCGTCCGCGGAGAGACGGTCGATCAGCCGAGCGACTCTTTCTAGATCTTCTTCTTCATGGAAAAGAAGGTCGTCCTGCGCGACGACGCGGAGATCGGGAAACCCGCCTCTAGGGTGTCGAACAGGATTCGTCACCGTCATCGCCCATCGGCGAGGCCGGGGATGTCGACCCCCACCAGACGGAGGTGCCGGTAGCGATCGCCGAAGTGCTGAATATCATCAAGAACCTCTGGCACGGCGCTCTGCTCCCCTTCTCCCCTCTGGACCTATTATAGATCCAAGGCTGCAGCACCGCTTTCCGTCGACGCTGGACCATGGCATGGGCAAACCTGCGCGTGGTCAAGGAGGGACAGAATCGAGACCTGGCGACCGACGCGTCGATCCGTGCGGGATTGTTTGGAACTCTGAGGTCTATCCGGGGTGCTCTTCGGGCCCGCTAGGACTCGTCTATCCAGTCCGTGATGTAGACGTACTTGCCGCCCTCGGCCCTCATGAGCCGCACGGCGTTGAAACCGTGATGGCTTTCCGCGCTGAACCGGATGGCCCGTCCTAGAAAGTTATCCGCGCTACTCTGAAAGTTCTCGAGGGTATAGATGAGCCTCACCCGGGTCAGCTCCGGACCGGCCTGACGTATGCCTTCCGCGAGAACCTCGGCCCAACTCATACCCATGAGCGTATAAGCTCCGTAAGGCACGTCCGGCGCGTAGCGGCTCATGATCTCCCGAGCCCGAACGGCGGCAGGTTCATTCGAATTGGGGTCCGGCACGCCGGTAGCGACAACCGCTCCTTCCCAGGCTTCACCGACCAGCTCGAACATGACCGGATCGGAGAGAACCTGGCTGGCGAGGAGCTTGGGCTGGTACTCCAACTTCGCGAACTCTGAGATTAGGGCTGCCGCCTTCGGAGGAGTGGACCAAAAAATGACCGCGTCGACCTCGGCGTCCTTGAACTGTTGGGCGTGAGTCGAAAGATCTTCATCGTTTAGCGAATAGGGCACGGCTACTTCCAGCCCCCGATGAACATCACCGAGGCCCAGGGTCACCCCCTCCTGCCCCTCATGACCAAAGGAGTCATCCTGGTAAAAAAGCCCCACCTTCTCGGCGCCAAGCGCATCCAAGGCATGACGCGCGAGAATGCGGCCTTCCGTCACGTAAGACGGAAAAGTGGAAAAAATGGTGCCTTGCGTCGGCACGGTAAACACCCGGGAGCCCGATCCCGGATTCACCCAGGGAACGAAACGGTTGGCAAGGTAATCTTTGACCGCCAGAGAATTTGCGGTGCCGATTCCACCACAAATGGCGTACACCTCGTCGTCTTCGACCAGCTGTCTGACCACTTCGGGCGTGCGGGAGGGATCGTAGCCATCGTCCTTGATGATCAGCCTGACGGTCCGCCCGTGGATGCCCCCCTGAGCGTTCACCTGCTGGAAATAGGCGTCCATGCCGCGGGGGAAGGCGCTTAGCGCGGCGGACGGCCCCGTCAAGGGAGCCCAAGTACCGATCAGGATCTCCTCGTCGGTAACTCCCACGTCCGGGCCACCGCAGGCGGAAAGCCACCATAGACTCAACACTACTCCCAGCAAAACGCCGCGTCGTTCTGTTGCCTTCATCCCTTACCTTTCCTCGACAAGTTGTGTGGAGATGCGCCGAAGGAGGGCGAACACCCCAGCTCCCCAAAGCCGGGCATCGTATCACGAACAGCCCTAGAGCTAGCCGACTTTTTGCCAGCCTCTGTCCTCCCGGCGGGAGGCGAAGCCTCTAGCGCGGAGGTCATGTTATAATAAACTCACTGGTTCCTTCCCAAACAAGGTGAGTTAGAAATGAGCGAGGATCTCGACGTAGAATCCGACGTATTCCTGGAGGGCGGCGTTCTCTACTGCGTCTGCGGCCAGCCCATCGAGCCCGATGAAGCTCCCGGCCTCATCGCCCGGGACGGGGCGCGGGAGTTCGTCGCGTGTCCAACCTGCGACATGAAGATCTTTGCCGACACCGGCAAATTCCAGCTGGACGATTAGACCCGTCACATCGGCGCGCCCATCCTGGGAGCAGCCAGGGCCGAGACACTGTAGAGCGCGAAGACGACACGCCCCGGAGGGGGAACGCCTCTGCTTCGAGTAGCTCTCCCCCCGGGTCGTGGTCCTGCCGTGAAGACCAACGGAATCCCGGAAACGGGCGCGTCCTAGAAATTGTTCGAGCCGCGGCCCCCGAAATCGTCGCCGGAGTCCCCCTGATCGGAATCCCCAGGCTCCGCACCCCAACCACTGCTACTGGCCGGTGAAGACCAGGGGCTGGGAGAGGGAACGACTGGCGCCGGCTTCTTCGGAGCCGGCTTCTTCGGTGCGGCCCGCTTCTTGGCTGCTTTCCGAGCGGTTTTTCCCCGCTTCTTGGCTGCTTTCCGGGCTTTTCCTTGCTTCTTCTTGGCGACCTTTTTTCGGCCGCGCTTGGCTATCCGCCGTGCCTTCTTCTTCCGGGTCGCCTTGCCTCGCGTTCTCTTGGCGGCCTTCTTCTTACCTGCGGTCTTCTTCTTTCGTCTCTTCTTTTTCATTTGAGCTGCCTACCTCCATCCACAACCAAGGTTTCTCCCGTGATGTAACGCCCCGACTTGGTTAGAAATAAGGCCGCCTCGACGACATCGTCGTAACGGCCGAACTCCCGTAATGGGATACTCCTCTTTAGTTTCTCCACCCGGCTCCCGTCGTCGCCCCGCATGTGCTCGGGTACGGTGAGAACTCCTGGTGCGATGCAGTTCACCCGGACGTCGGGAGCCAAGGCCAGAGCCATGCAGCGAGTGGCCATGAGTGCCGCCGCCTTGGAAGCACAATAGGCCGGATACCGGCTCCAAGGTACCAAGCCTCCAACCGAAGAGATGTTCAGAATGGAGCCTCCTCCTTGGCGCTTCATCCGGCTGGCAGCCTGTTGACTGGCGAAAAGAGTCGCTCTCAGATTCACGTCGATAGTTTCGTCGAACTGCTGCTCGGTCATCTCTTCCAATGGCGTGCGCTGGAAAACGCCCGCATTGTTGATCAGAACGTCGATTCTGCCAAAGGCGGCCTCGATCTCCGCAGCCGCCTTCCGGATTTGACCGACGTCACGCACATCCACTTTCTGCGCCAGACACTCGACCCCCGACGCCTTCACGCGCGCTGCGGTTTCGGTCGCTTCTTTCTCCGACCGGTTGTAGCTGAATGTGATGTTAGCACCCTCTGCCGCGAAGCCGAGAGCCATGGAGCGACCGAGACCAACGGCCCCACCGGTGATCCATACCAGCTTTCCCTTAAGATCGGTCTTCACCGACCGGGACCTCTTCCCAACAACGCGATGAACATTGTATTCGCCCTCGTATTGGAGTGTCAAAGCCGTTTTTAATACAATCGCGCTCCTTGGAAATCGAAAGCAAATGCTCCATCGTCTCTCTACCTACCGCCACTTCGTCAAGATCGAGCACACGCTCTTCTCCTTCCCCCTCCTCTTGAGCGGAGCGCTGCTGGCCCGCCATCATTCCCTGAGTCTGCGCACCTTGGTGCTCATCCTTCTTGCCGGAACCGGGGCCAGAACGGCCGCCCTGTCACTGAATCGAATCCTCGATCGACGATTCGATCGCGACAACCCCCGCACTGCGGGACGAGAGCTGCCCCGGGGCGCCATGGCCCCGAGGGAAGCCTGGCTCATTACTTCAGTCGGTACAATCACTTACCTCCTTGCCGCCTATCTCATCTCTCCCCGATGCCTGATGCTGGCGCCCCTTCCGCTCGCCATCTTCGTTATCTATCCGCTCCTGAAAAGGGTCACCGCCTGGGCTCACCTCGGCGTGGGACTGGCCCTCAGCATGGCGCCTATCGGAGCCTGGTACGCCGTTACCCTCACGTTTGATCATATGGGACCGACTCTCGTCTTGGGACTGTTCACGCTCTTCTGGGTATCAGGGTTCGACATCATCTACTCGACTCTGGACGAAGACTACGATCGAAGAGTCGGGCTGCACTCCTTGCCGGCTCGCTGGGGAAAACGAAAGGCGCTCTCCATCTCCATGGCTTTTCACCTCGCCGCGTTCGTTTGTTTGGCCGTGCTCTACTGGATGGAGCTCCGCGGGATGGCCTCCGGACTCCTGCTCCTGGTCACCGGCGCCCTCCTCTACGTCGAGCAGCGAAAAGCTTCGAACGTCGAGCTGGCGTTCTTCACGATAAACTCGGTCCTAGGTTTCGTGGTGCTGGCCTTCGTCTACGCGGGCGTTACCGCCTCCGGACCCTGAAACGCATCTATGCGGGGAAGGAACCTTACGGCCCATCCGGGGCGTCACCGAGCTTCGTCTCCGATTGGGCGGGCGATCGGCGGGTACCGGTACCCGGCGTGTCGGCGACCCCTCCCGCGAGATACCTAGTAGGATGGACCGGGCGGACGCGAATGTGAGAGAATCCCCTCTCTCGGTAGTCCCGGATCAAAGAATGCAGCACGTCAGCGACAAGGAGGACCGATTGGTTGAGCGCGCGGGCCCGCACGCCCAGGACCTAGAGGACATGACTTTCCAAGACCCGGCCCTCATCCCCATTTGGGAGAAAGTCCTCCAGAAGACGAGGCTGGGCCGGGAGGAGGGTCTGGCGATTCTCAACACCTGGGACCTGGTGGGGCTCGGCCGCATGGCGGATCACGTGAAGCGCTCGATGAGCGGAGACCACGTGTATTTCGTGATCAACCGCCAGCTCAACCCCACGAATCTGTGCGTTCTCGACTGCAAGTTCTGCGACTTTGCCGCCAAGCCCAAGGATCCCCACGCCTATGAGATGTCGATGGAAGAGGTCTTGAACCATCTGAGTGACGACCTCTCCGAGGTGCATATCGTAGGAGGACTCCATCCCACCTGGACCTTCGATCAATACCTCGGCATCGTGAGGGCGATTCACCAGGCCTATCCCAAGGTCCAGATCAAGGCTTGGACGGCAGTGGAGATTGACTGGTTCGCTCGTATCGCGGACATCTCCATCGAAGAGGTCTTGGACCGGCTTCGGGAGGCCGGCCTGGTGTCGCTTCCGGGAGGAGGCGCCGAAGTCTTCTCGGCCAGGGTGCGGGACGCACTCTTCAAGAGAAAGATCGGCGAGGAGCGCTGGTTCGAGGTGCACCGGATAGCGCACCGGATGGGCATTCCTTCGAATGCGACCCTTCTCTACGGACACATCGAGACCTATGAAGAGCGGGTCGATCACATGCTCAAGTTACGAGAGCAGCAGGACGAGGCGCCGGGTTTCCTTTCCTTCATTCCGCTCGTCTTCCAACCTGGCCACACCGGCTTGGTCGAGCGCCAGGCCTCCCCTATCGAGGATCTGAGAACGGTCGCTTGCGCCAGGCTCCTGCTCGACAACTTCCCGCATATCAAATCGTATTGGGTCATGCTCGGGGAGGAGACGGCGTCGGTGGCTCTGAACTTCGGGGCCAATGACCTCGATGGAACCATCGGCCAAGAGCGCATCGCCCACGCCGCCCTGGCGAAGAGTCCGGTCGGCCTGGCCCGCGACCGGCTGGTGGAGATGATCACCGAGGCGGGCAAGGTACCCGTCGAGCGCGACGCGCTCTACCAAGTGATCCGTGTCTACAATTAGGGATCGATGCAGCTTCTGATCGGCCAAATCTCCTATCTCAACTCTCAGCCCTTTTATCCACTTCTCGGCGAACACCGTCTGGTGGCCATGCCGCCACGAGAGCTCGGTCGTCTCGCCGAGCGAGGCGAGATCGACGCCGGCATCATGGCCACCGCCGACTACCTGTCTCTAGAGGACCGCTACCAACCGGCAGCCGATCTGGGAATCGCCAACCACCAAGAAGTCCGCAGCATCTTGCTCTATGCTCGCCGGCCTCTTAGCGAGCTCGGTGGGACGAGGATTGGGATCACCGAGGAGACCTCTACTTCCATCTTTCTGCTGCGACTGCTGCTGGAGGCTCGCCAGGGGATTCGACCCGCCGACTACGTGCGGGGGCTTCGAGGGGAGAGTGACGCCTTCCTGCTCATCGGCAACGAGGCGCTCCGCAGCCGCCAGCGGCCACCCGCCGATTTCCCCTACCGTTACGACCTGGCCACCGAGTGGTGGAACTGGAAGAAGCTTCCCTTCGTCTTCGCACTCTGGGTCATCAAGCGCACCCTACCGGCCCGTGAAAAGGAAGCCTTCCGGAAGCTCCTGGAGCGGTCGCTCGTCCAGGGGATGGTCGAGCTGGATGCGATAGCGGCTCGCCATGCCGGGGAGATGGGCTCGGCGGAGGAGCTGGCGTCCTATCTCCGAAACTTCCACTACCGGCTGGGGACCGAGGAAAAACGGGGACTCCAAGAGTTCCGACGCCTGGTTCACCATCACCGGCTCCTGGAGCCGGTGGGCGCCGCCCCCGGGTCGGCATGAAGACGACCGTCGGCATGGAGTCCATCCGCGACAAAGTCCTCTCTGGGGAGCGCGTCTCGACCGAAGAGGGCCTCTATCTGCTGCGGGATGCTTCCATTCTCGAGCTGGGTCAGCTGGCGGGGAGCATTCGGCGACGGCGGAATCCCGAACCGGTGATCACCTTTGTGGTGGACACCAACCCCAACTATACGAACGTGTGCGATGTCGACTGCACCTTTTGTGCCTTTTACCGCCCCCCGGGTCATCACCAAGCCTATACGTACTCCGTCGACGAGATGATGGAGAAGATCGAGAGGTCGGTCGCCATGGGAGCCACCACCGTGCTGATGCAAGGAGGCGTGAGCCCCGAGCTGCCCTTCGATTACTACCTCGACATGGTCCGCGCGGTCCGGGAACGTTTTCCCGAGGTGACCCCTCATTTCTGGTCGGCACCGGAGATCCAGGGGATGTCCCGGATCTCGGGCCTCACCACCCGGGAAGTGCTGGCCCGACTCAAAGAGGCCGGCCAGACCACCCTGCCGGGGGGCGGCGCGGAGATTCTCTCCGACAGCGTGCGGCGCAAGATCTCGCACAAAAAGGGCGGAGCCGACGCCTGGCTCACCGTGCACCGCGAGGCTCACGAGCTGGGTTATCGCACCACCGCTACGATGATGTACGGCCATGTGGAGACGGATGAAGACATTATCCGGCATCTGGACAGCATCCGAGATCTTCAGGACCGCTATCACGGCTTCACCGCCTTCGTCCCTTGGAGCTTCAAGCCGGGAAATACGCCTCTGCTCATCAAGATCCCTCAACACGCGGGACCGAACCGATACCTGCGAATTCTGGCGGCGTCACGGATCTACCTCGACAACTTCAACCATATCCAGGCCTCCTGGTTCTCGGAAGGGAAGAAGGCAGGACAGGTGGCTCTTCACTGGGGTGCCGATGACTTTGGCGGCACGTTGTTCGAAGAGAACGTCCATGCCTGTACGGGCTTCGTGAACAAGACGTCGACTCAGGAGATCCAGATCCTCATCCGAGAGGCGGGATTCCGCCCCGCACAACGAACAACGCTTTACGACATCGTTCGGTATTGCTGAAGAGCGAGTGGCGCTCGACCCCCCGTTTGAATAGACTGGCAGTGACAAGCGGGAGCCCGGGTCATCCGGGCTGAGAGGGCGGCTTCCGCCGACCGCACGAACCTGCTCTGGGTAATGCCAGCGAAGGGAGACGAGCCGCTGGATTAACCCAGCGGCTTTATTATTTTGGGGCGTCGCGCATACGCCTGACGATCACCGACAGCCAGACAAGGAGGGCCGGCCATGGCGACTGAGACCACGTCGAAATCATCTTTTCGGAAGATCTATCTGACAGGCGCCCGAGAGGGGATGCGAGTGCCGATGAAAGAGGTAACGCTCGCTCCGCCCAACCCGCCGGTGCGGCTCTATGACACGAGTGGGCCGTACACGGATCCCTCCTACCGGTCAAACCTTGACGAGGGACTACCTCCCCTGCGTCTCCCCTGGATCGAGGGACGCGGGGACGTGGTGCCCACGAGCTCGGGCGGACGGCGGCGGCGATCCCGGGCGAAGCCAGGCCGGCGGGTCACTCAGATGCATTACGCCAAGCGGGGAGAGATAACGCCGGAGATGGAGTTCATCGCCTTGCGGGAAAACGTGCAGCCGGAGATGGTTCGCGATGAGGTGGCACGGGGGCGAGCCATCATTCCCGCCAACCTCAACCACCCGGAGTCCGAGCCCATGATCATCGGCCGGCGCTTCCTGGTCAAAGTGAACGCCAATATCGGCAATTCCGCGGTAACGTCCTCCATCGAGGAGGAAGTCGAGAAGATGCTCTGGGCGACTCGCTGGGGCGCGGATACCGTCATGGACCTCTCGACCGGAGAGAACCTCCACGAAACCCGCGAATGGATCCTTCGCAACAGCCCCGTGCCGGTGGGGACGGTCCCCATCTATGAGGCCCTCGAGAAAGTCGGGGGAAAGGCGGAGGAGCTGACCTGGGAGATTTACCGAGACACCCTCATCGAGCAGGCAGAACAGGGTGTGGATTACTTCACCATCCATTCCGGGGTTCGTCTCTCCTACATTCCTCTCACCGCCAAGCGCGTCACCGGCATCGTCTCGCGAGGAGGCTCGATCATCGCCAAGTGGTGCCTGGCACATCATCAGGAAAGCTTCCTTTACAACCGCTTCCCGGAGATCTGCGAGATCATGGCCGCCTACGACGTGAGCTTCTCCCTGGGAGACGGTCTCCGCCCCGGCTCCATCGCCGATGCCAACGACGACGCTCAGTTCGCGGAGCTCGAGACCCTGGGTGAGCTGACTCGCCTTGCCTGGGAACAGGATTGCCAGGTCATGATCGAGGGCCCCGGCCACGTTCCGATGCATCTCATCAAGGAGAATGTGGA
>DATDRI010000463.1:0-6437 GCA_035291825.1 Vicinamibacteria bacterium
TCCCATTGAGAGGCCCATCGGTATGTTCGAGCCACCCGCCAACCTCTGGGTGCTCGGGTTCCCAGCGCTGCTGGCTTTTGGTCTCTATCGCACTGTGCGCCTCAACCCGCCTGGCAGGCCGGACCCCCGTCCGGTCTTCGCCTATATGCTTGTCACCATAGTCTGGGTAACCGTGACCTCGAATCTCATCGAGATCGGGGAGAACGATCGGATGCGGTGGGAGGTGGAGCCGCTCCTCACCGTACTCCTGGTTACCGCCGTGACCGCCGTTTACCGCAGGCTCACTTCTTCCGGGGCGGCTGGAAGGGTCTGAGCTCGACGCGGCTGGGTAGAGCCCGCTTTGGGTGCGCAAGAAGATCGAGCACCACCTGCGCCACGTCTTGGGGAGCGAGCTTCCACGCGTCGCGCTCCGAAGGTTCCCGACCTGCGAACTGTGTCGCCACGCTCCCCGGCATGATGTAGCTCACCTTGATGTTCTCGTAACGGAGATCCAGCATCAGAGCTTCGCTGAAACCCTCGAGACCGAACTTGGACGCGTTATAAGCCGTGCCGTCGGGAAAGGCGTTCTTGCCGGCGAGGCTGCTGATGTTAATGACGTAGCCGCCGCCTCGTTGACGAAGGAACGGAATGGCGGCGCGGCAACAGTAGAAGACGCCGGTGAGGTTCGTGTCGATGACCTGATCCCATTCTTCTGGGGACATCTCGGCAACATGCCCGAAGATGCCAATGCCGGCGTTGTTGACCAGGATATCCAGGCCCCCCCAGCCTTCTGCGGCAAAGCGCATGAGAGACTCGGCATCGGAGTACTTTCGCACGTCGCAGGCCTTGCCCCTCACCTCCTGACCGGCTTGCCGCATCTCTTCCACCGCGCGCTCCACGTCCGCCGGGCTCCTGGCCGAGACGACCACCCGTGCCCCCTGTCCGGCGAGGGCCTCGGCAATGGCGCGTCCTATGCCCCGCGTCGATCCGGTGACGACCGCCACCTTGTCCTTGATTGAGCCCATGTGACCTCTCTCTCCCACGTGTGTTAACCAAAAAAGACGAGGTTTTCAAGTAAAATGAAAGACCAGGTGAAAGCTGTTATCACCGACAATCTTCCGTTAGAACGAGAGTAGAATAACCGTGAAGGAGCGGGCTGATGGGCAAGGACACTCTGACGATTACCGATAACCGGACGGGTAAAACCTACGAGATCCCTATTACGCACGACACTATTCGTGCCACCGACCTGCGTCAGATCAAGGTCGCCCAGGACGATTTCGGGATGATGAGCTACGATCCCGCCTTCCTCAATACCGCCTCATGCACCAGCCGCATCACGTTTATCGATGGGGAGAAAGGGATCTTACGCTACCGCGGCTATCCGATCGAACAGCTGGCGGAGAAATCGAACTACCTGGAAGTCGCTTATCTCCTACTTCATGGCGAGCTCCCCAACCGAGAGCAATCCAAGGAGTGGGTCTTCAACATCACTCACCATACGATCGTTCACGAGAACATGAAAAAAGTGCTGGACGGATTCCATCATGATGCCCATCCCATGGGAATGCTGGTGAGTACCGTGGCCGCTCTCTCCACTTTCTATCCCAACGCCCGAAGAGTGCACGACGGCGAGAACCGAAAAAAGCAGATCTACCGCCTCATTGCCAAGATGCCGACCCTCGCCGCCTGCGCCTACCGCCACAGCGTCGGTATGCCCTACACCTATCCGGATAACGAGCTCTCTTACACCGGGAACTTGTTGAACATGATGTTCCGGATGACCGAGCCGAAGTACAAGCCGAATCCAGTGCTGGAGAAGGCCTTGGACGTTCTTTTCACTCTACACGCCGACCACGAGCAGAACTGTAGTACCAGTGCGATGCGAAACGTCGGCAGCTCGCAGGTCGACGCTTACTCCGCCACCGCCGCCGCCGCCGCCCTCTACGGCCCTCTACATGGTGGGGCCAACGAAGCGGTGCTGCGGATGTTGGCGGAAATCCAGCTCGAGGACAACGTACCTGCCTATATCAAAAAGGTGAAGAGTGGGGAGGTTCGACTGATGGGCTTCGGCCACCGCGTGTACAAGAGCTACGACCCGCGGGCCAAGATCATCAAGGAGATCGCCTACAAGGTCTTCGAGGTGACGGGACGGAATACTCAGATCGACATAGCCATCGAGCTCGAACGAATCGCGCTCCAGGATGAGTACTTCATCAAGAGAAAGCTCTATCCGAACGTGGATTTCTACTCGGGCATTATCTACCAGGCGATGGGCTTTCCGCTCGACATGTTCCCGGTTCTGTTCGCCATCGGCCGCACCTCCGGCTGGTTGGCGCAGTGGGAAGAGATGCTCACCGATCCGGAGCAAAAGATCGCCCGCCCGCGGCAAGTCTATCTGGGCTACCAGAAACGGGACTTCGTGCCCATGGAGAAAAGAGGATAGAGCCGCCCTCCGCCTCCCGCGCCAAAACCGCCCGGTCCACGGTGTGACGGCCGTGGCAATGAATTATCCTCTTGAAGGGTCGACGATCTGTACCTCTGGAAAACGCGCAAAGTCTCGGTCGGTTGTGCAGACGCTCGCGCCGTGCTCGATCGCCAAAGCTGCCAGAGCGGCATCAGTTACCAGCGGACCTGAGACCTGGGCCTCAAGTAGCAGCTTGCTCAAGATCTCCCAGTAACGTTCACCGGGCACTACCGCTCGAACGGCGGGCACATCGAACCATGACGACGCCATCGTTGCTGCTTCTTTCATGGTGAGTGGTTTTTCGAACGCACGAGGATTCGTACTGATGCGAAGGAATGCCCAGATGGTGATCCAGGGTAGCCCGATCGGCGATGGTGCGCAGAAGTTCTCCTCGATCCACAGACGGCAGGGTTCGTGGTGCTCGGATTGGGGATGGTAGGCGTGGAGAAGGACGTTGGCATCGACGAGGATCACCGGTGCACCGGGCCTTCCAGTTGCTCCAATAGATCGCCAATGTTATCCAGATTGAGGCCGGGACGAAGCGCTCCCAGGTCTCGCGCTTCGACGCGAAAGGGCTTGCCGGTCGGCGGCGTTTTCTTCGCGTAGAGCCCCAGGCGGAGGTACTCGTTCACGACGTCCTTGAAAGATTTGCCGCTGCGTCTCGTCTCCGCCTTCAGCTTGGCGGCCACGTCGTCGTCCAAAGTCAGGGTAGTTCTCATGCGTTGATGATAGTCGTCAGACATCATGATGTCAAGGACGCTGCATGACTAAAACGGCCGAATCCACGGTGTGATGACGGTGGTCCGGACCCGATGGGGCGACGCTAGTATCGGGGCACGGCGAATCGGCCGCAAGTCGCTCCTCAACACGGCAGAGAGCCCCATCCTCGGGTATGCTCTAGACCTGTCGTGCACGGTCTACCGGTTCTTCGCGATCTCGTCATCCTGTTGGCGGTAGCCATTCCGGTCGCCGCCATCGCTCACCGGGTCCGGCTTCCCACCGTGGTGGGATTCCTCCTGGCCGGGGTCGCCATCGGTCCCCACGGGTTCGCTCTGGTCTCGCGGCCTGAGGCGGTGGCAGAGCTGGCGGAACTCGGCGTGATGCTCCTCCTCTTCACCGTCGGGCTCGAGCTTTCGCTGTCTCGCATCGTGCAGCTCGGCCGCGTCGTGCTGCAGGGCGGGGCACTCCAGGTCGGGATCACCACGCTCCTGATCGCGGGCGCGGCCAGCTTGTCCCTGGACGTGACATGGAACCGCGCGCTGTTCTACGGATCTCTGGTGGCCCTTTCCTCCACGGCGATCGTTCTCAAGGTTTATGCCGACCGCTTGGAGTTGGATACCCCATCCGGCCGCGTGGTGGTGTCGATTCTACTGTTCCAGGACCTTTGCGTCGTCCCCTTGATGCTGTTGCTCCCCGTTCTTGCCCAGGCCGGTTCGGGATCGGTGGAGGGGATATGGTCGGCGGTAGGGAAGAGCTTGCTGGTGGTGGCGGCGTTGATGGTGGTGGGACGGAGGGCCATCCCTTGGATATTGGATCGGGTGGTGCTGCTGAAGAACCGCGAGCTCTTCACGTTGTGCATCGCGTTTTTCGGGCTGGGGGCGGCCTTCCTCACCGCCAGCTTCGGTCTTTCGCTCGCCCTGGGCTCGTTTCTGGCGGGTCTCGTCGTCTCCGAGTCGGAGTACGGACTCCAGGCGGTCTCGGACATCCGACCTTTTCGCGACACGTTCAGCGGAATCTTCTTCATTTCGGTGGGCATGCTGCTCGACACCGGATTCGTCTTCTCCTCGCTGGGTCTGGTGGTGGGAAACGCCGTCGTCATTCTTCTAATCAAGATCGGCGTCGCCTCGGGCGTGGTCCTCTCTTTGCGACGGGGTTTTCGAACCAGCCTGACAAGTGGAATGTCTTTGGCGCAGGTGGGAGAGTTCTCCTTCATCCTGGCCAGCGTCGCCGCTCCCTTCGGCTTGTTTGCCGGTAACGACTATCAACTCTTCGTGTCCTCGGCCGTCTTGACCATGATGTTGACTCCTTTTCTCATCGCGGCGGCAGGGCCGCTCTCCGAGCGAGCCTCCCGCCTCTTGGGTGACCACGAAATCCCGCTCCCGCCTCCCGAGCAGAGAGCGGTGGCCGGGCTCTCGGACCATGCGATCATCGTCGGATATGGGCTGAGCGGAAGCCATCTGGCGCGGGTCCTGCGCGGTGCGGGACTTCCTTATGTCGTGCTCGAGCAGAACGGACAGCTTGTTCGGCGGGGGAGGGAGGAGGGTGCTCGGATCTTGTTCGGCGATGGAACTCGACAGGAAGTCTTGGAGCAAGTGGGGATCGTGCGGGCGCGGGTGGTGGTCTTTGCGATCTCCGCTCCGACCGAAGAGAGGCGCGGCGTCGCGGTGGCGCGCCGTCTCAATCCGCTGGCCAGCGTTCTGGTGCGCACGCGCTACGTCCGGGCCATCGACGATCTGATGCGGTTGGGCGCCAGCGAAGTGGTGGTCGAAGAGTTCGAGGCGACGCTGGAGCTCTTTGCCCGCGTGCTGGAGTTCTACGAGATACCGACGAACACCATTCATCGTGAGATCGAAGCGGTACGAAGCGAGCACTACCGCATGCTGCGAGAAGACTCGCTCGCCGCACTCAAGCTCGATGCGCTTCGACATCTCGGCATTCACGCCGCTCTCGATCTTCTCGAAGTAGAGGAAGGAGCACCCGCGGTGGGCGAAAGCCCCGCCTCGCTGAACCTGAGAAAAGCCACCGGCGCCATGGTCATCGCCGTCGTGCGTTCGGGGAAAGCGCACTACCCGCCCGATCCCGGGTTCACGTTCTTCGCCGGCGACGCGGTCGTCCTCGTGGGAGACCGGGGGGCCTTGGAAAAGGGAGCGGAGGTCTTCAGGGCTTCAGGTCCGTAGCGAGAGGCTTCCGAGCTCAGGGCTGGCACATAGGAGTTCGGAAGAGACCGTCTCCAGTCCAGGTCGGGAAGATGCTTTACCGCGCGCGTTTTTCGGGTCTTGCGCTACGCTTGCCAAGCGAACCCAGGAATAGTATACTCATGAGTATGAGTACGAGACTGCAGATTGTCATGAAGGACGAGGAAATCGAGCAAGTCCGCCGCTCCGCCGAGCGCGAGGGATTGACGGTGAGCGAGTGGGCACGCCGCGCCCTCCGTCGCGCCCAGCGTCGTCAGGCGGTTCCGACTCCGGTCCAAAAAATGAAGGCTTTGGACCGCGCTCTAAACTGCGGTCACGCCACCGGGGACATAGAGGAGATCTTGGCAAGCATCGAGCAAGGGCGTGGTCTTCGTTGATTCGAACGTCCCGATGTACCTGGTGGGGCTGCCGCACCCTAACCGGGATCGCCTCGAAGCATACCTTCGGTCGCATGCCGAGGAACGCTACGTGACGAGCGCCGAGGTTTATCAGGAAGTCATTCACCGATACGTTGCGATCGATCGAAGACTGGCCATCGGTGACTGCTTCGCTTTTCTCGACGCCTTGGCGCAGCAGGTCTATCCCATCACGAAGGAAGAGACCGAGAAGGCCCGCACCATCGCCCTTGCGCAACGGCGGCTCTCCGGACGTGACTGCCTGCACATCGCGACCATGGAAAGATATGGGATCACCCGAATTCTGAGTTTCGACCGGGACTTCGAGCTTTGGTCCGGGATCACTTGTCTTCCGAGCTGAGGGAAGGCTGGCCCGCGCCATGGTGCTCTGCTGTTCCACTGAGCGGGCGTTGCTCCCCATCTTTCGCTGCAAGCTTTCGAGATTTGATGTCCACACTTATTGCCAAAGTGAAAACAGGGGTGCGGGTCATTGCCTGCACTCTGCGGTGAAATCGGGTTCCCGGGCAGGTTCTTTCTCTCGAGTTCGGGCGCCTTGCCCCGCTTGACTAGGGCTTGACCGTCATGCCATTTGGCAGTAACATATGTGACATATGGCAACGATACGTGCCGAAGAAGAGACAAAGAGGATGGTCGCCTTGCTCGGTGGCGAGAAGGTTTTTA
>DATDRI010000464.1:0-4989 GCA_035291825.1 Vicinamibacteria bacterium
GCTCTCTCGGAAGACTTTCTTCTTGTCAGGAGCCAAATTGATGACGCAGTTGGAGACGATCCAATCCGCGCTCCCGTCCTCGATGGGCATGGTCTCGGCGTCTCCCAGACGAAACTCCACGTTGTCCGCCCCGGCGGCGCGAGCGTTCGCCCGTGCGCGCTCGATCATGACCGGTGTCATATCCAAGCCGATGATCCGACCCCGGGGCCCGACGCGCTCCGCCGCCAGAAGGCAATCGATGCCTGCCCCCGAGCCGATGTCAACGACCGTCTGGCCTTCCTCGACACCGGCAAAGGCCACCGGGTTTCCGCAACCGAAAGAGCTCTGGATGGCGTCCTCCGGAAGGCTCTGGAGCTCTTCGGTTCGGTATCCGGAGAGCTGGACGGTAGATACGCCGCCCCCGCAGCACCCCCCGCTCCCGGCGCTCGCCTCGCTCGTTGGCGGGCCGCAGCATCCAGTCCGGCTGGTCACTGCTTGCGTATAGTGCTTCTGCACGCGTTCTTTGATCTTCGATGGGCTGGTCATGCCTCTCTTCCTCCTATTGTTTGTATCACACAACTATATACACAAAAAAAACCTCGCTAGGCACAACAGCTTCCCCCGGTGGGACTCACCTTCTGCACCAGGGTGCAGATCGCCCGCACCACTTCCTCCCGCACCCCCTCCGGCATGGACAGCAAGATCTTTTCCTGGCGCGCCAGCAAGTCCTCGGTGATCTTGTCGTGCGTCTTTCGGCCGGTCTCAGTCAACTCGGCCCGCACCACCCGGCGGTCTTCCGAGTCCTTTTGGCGCCGGACCAGGCTTTTCTTGACCAGGCCGTCGACCAGACGGGTCACGGTGCTGATCTTGAGGCAAAGATGCGATGCCAGCTCCTGCATGGAAAGCGGCCCCCGGGTGCTCAAGGCGTCCAGGAGATAGCACTGGGAGACGGTGATACCGTAGCAGCAGATCTCGTTGCGGTTGCGGAATTGGTACTGCCGGACGAAATCGATGAGGGCGCGGTGAAGGGTTACCGCCGAGCGGCGGAGCTCCGGGCCGGCTTCCACGATGGCGTCCTTCGTTATTTGCATCATACAAATATATGCATGGGGCGCCCGCCTTGTCAAGAGGAAAAATTCTTGGCTAGAAACGCCAGCCGCCGGGCTGGAGATACTGCGACCTCACCTCGGCGAATCGCCTCTTCAGTCCTCTCCTCAGCTCGGCGGCGATGGGTAGCGCCAGGTAGAGGAAAATGGCGAAGCCGTAGCCGAGGAGCACCAGCTCCTTCCCTTGAAACGAAGAGCCCACCACGAAAGGCCGCCACAAAGGGCTGAACTCCGGAACATACCAGCAGAGAAACTCGTACTCCGCGGCACGGCAGTCCTCGAGACCCTGAAGCCCATAAACCGCGCCATTCGCCCCCACCCAAAAAGACAAGGCGAGTAGGCCAAGGAGCAACAAGTTCCTCGCCAGGGCCGGCGTCAGTCGAGACAAAGACACCGCCAGAGCGAAGCTGGCGGGAATCGAAGCGAAGAGGAGAAACCTCGGCCCCCAAACCCAGCCGCCATACCAGGCCCACCACTTCGCGTAGACGAGAAGCAACCCCATCAGAAACCACATCCAAAGGCGGTGGCTTCGGGAGAGCTCCTGTCCCAGGGAGCGCATGGCCGCAGTGAAAGACAGCAGAAGACCCGGTGCATAAAACGCCAACCCTTTCCCGAACGACAAGAGAAGCGACAAGAGGCCGAAGAAAAGCGGATAACTGAAGCCCGGCTGCCCCGAGTAGGTCAAGACCGTCTCCGCCCCGGTGTTTCCTTCGTACCCCGAGCTCCAGGGCGTTCCGCGTCGTATCCAGGACTCGGCCAGGTAGAGGAGCGCCCCCGCCATGGGAGCCAGAAGAAAACGAAATCGTTTCTTGTTCAGAGTCTCCGAGACGCCCACCGCTCCCAGCCCCCCCATCGATGCCGGGGTATTGACGGCCCCCAGCACCATCCCGCTCCAGCCCCAAGCAGGGCGGCCCAGCTGAGTCGCCAGCACACCCAGGCCAACCGTCACCGCCGTGAAGGTCTCGCCATAGAAATCCTTCAAGTGATTGGGAAACATGGACCCGAACATGAGAATGAGAAGGAATCTTCGGACGATTGCGGGATCGAGGTGAGATCTGAGGAGTCGGTAGAAAAAAAAGAGCCCGGCGGCGAAAACGAAGAAATTGAACCGCGCCATCCACCACTCCGCCGATTGATACAACTTCCCCAGCGGCCAGAAAAGAAGAGCGAACAAGGGCCCCACCATGGAATATCCCATGGAGACGATCCGATCGGCGTTCACCAAGCGGCGAAGCGCGCGGAAACGGATATAGCCGTCGCCGGAGACGAAGTGAGGGAGGCAGAAGAATAAGACGATCAGCCCAACGACGATGAGCGTGATCTCTATGCGTTTGGAATTTCGCTCGAGGAAAGACACCGCTCACCGCTCGGTGGGGAGAATAGTCCTTTTTTCCCAGGCTTCGCAATGGCGGGGCTCGAGTCCAAAGCCTCCTGAGAATGTGGCAGAATAGTTCTCCAATTAAGGGAGAGATGCCATGAAGAAGCTCCTCTTGGTCATTCTTGTCATTATCGGTGTGATGGCCGTTCTGCTGCTGGGCCTCGGAATCATGGTCGGGCTCGGGCAGCGGCTGGCCATGGAGACCATTCCTCAGAGAACGATTCTGGAGGCGGATTTCGAGACCGCCCTCGCCGAGTACGTTCCCGATGATCCCATTGCCACCGTCATCATGGAGAAGACTCCCACCCTGCTCGGCGTTGTGGAAGCGCTGGAGGCGGCCTCTCGGGACGATCGCGTGGTGGGGCTGTTCGCCCGCGTCGGCGCGGCAAACCTGAGCATCGCTCAGATTCAAGAGATCCGCGACGCCGTCATCAGCTTCCGCCAAAGCGGCAAGTCTGCGGTCGCCTATTCCGAGACTTTCGGTGAGGCGGGTCCGGGCGGCGGCGCCTACTACCTGGCGAGCGCCTTCGACGAGATCTACATGCAGCCGTCGGGAGACCTCGGGCTGAGCGGGTTGGTGGCGGAGAGCCCCTTCCTACGGGGCACCCTCGACAAGCTCGGCCTGGTGCCCCGCGGGGATCATCGCTACGAGTACAAGAACGCCCTGAACACCCTCACCGAGCACGCCTACACGGCACCCCATCGCCAGGCCACGACCGCGCTCTTGGGCTCGTTCTTCGGCCAGCTGGTCGCCGGCGTCGCCGAGGCCCGATCCCTTTCCGAAGACGAGGTACGTGCACTCATGGAGCAGGGCCCCTTCTTTGGTCAAGAGGCGGTCGAAGCTGGGCTCGTCGACGGACTGGCGTACCGGGATGAGGTACTCGATCGAACGAAACAGGCGGCCGGTGAAGACGCCGAGGTACTCACTCTTTCCAGTTATCTCGAGAGAGCGGGTGGCCCCTACGACGAGGGAGAGGCCATCGCCTTGATTTATGGCGTGGGCAGCGTGGTGCGCGGCAAGAGCGAGCTGGATCCGTTCTCGGGTGGCTTCAGCATGGGCTCCGACACCGTTGCCGCCGCTTTTCGCTCCGCGATCGAGGATGACGACGTGAAGGCCATTATCTTTCGGGTAGACAGTCCGGGCGGATCGTACGTGGCATCGGACACCATCTGGCGCGAGACGGTCAGAGCCCGAGAAGCGGGAAAACCGGTCATCGTGAGCATGGGAAGCCTGGCCGCCTCGGGTGGATACTTCGTCAGCATGGCGGCCGACAAGATCGTGGCCCATCCGGGAACCATCACCGGCTCGATCGGCGTTCTCCATGTGAAATTCCTCACCTCTGGGTTCTGGGAGAAGACCGGGATCTCCTGGGACGCCGTCCAGACCAGTGAGAACGCGACGTTCTGGAGCGGACTCCATGACTACTCCCCGGAACAATGGTCGCGACTTCAGGATTGGCTGGATCGCATCTATGAAGATTTCACCAACAAGGTGGCCGAAGGAAGAGCGCTTCCCAAGGAGAAGGTCCTGGAGATCGCCAAGGGGCGCGTGTGGAGCGGCGAAGATGCCAAGGAGCTGGCTCTGGTCGATGAGTTGGGTGGGTTTCCTCGGGCGATCGCCCTCGCCCGAGAGGCGGCGGACATCGAGCCCGACGCCGCCGTCCGCCTGAAGCTCTTTCCCGAGAGGAAGCCGCTTTGGCAGCTGCTGATCGAGAGAGGCACGGCCGGTCGCGACGCCAAAGCGGTCGCGGTCGCGCTGCTGCGCGCGGGAGAGATCGTGCGGCCTCTTCTCGAGCTGTCACGCCAGCTGGGTCTCGCGCCCGACCAGGGAGTGCTGAGAGCGCCGGAGGTGCATCCGGATTGGTAAGCTGGGTCTTTCCCGTACGGGAGGACGGAAAGCATTGCCCTTCCGATTGACTTGGACCCAGAGAAACTGCTATCTGGAGAACGGATTCGTCCCCGGAACGAAAACAACCCTGGAGGTGCAGCGATGGAGCGCAATCTACGCCAATACATGACTTCCGAAGAATTCTCCGAAGTCATCGAAAATCTTCTGGAGAAGGGGTTCAAGCCTCCTCTGTATTTTTGCGCCATCGCGATCAATGGCTCCATGGACATGGGAACTTTCGACAGAATCGGCAAGACAAACGATCTGAAGGCGAACTTCCTCGCCCAGCATTCGACCGGCGATCTCCACGCGCTGCCCATCCACCTACTCTTCGTCGACGCAGAGGGTCTGGCGGCCAGGGTCGTCATCGAGGGCTCCGGAGAGCCGCAGATCATTCACTGAGCATCGTGAACGCAGGACGAAGAAGATCTCGTCGCAAGAAAAAGAAGCGGGCGTCGACTCGCAAGCGACAGATCAAGATCATCAAGAAGCTTTCTCGCCGAGCGCCGGCGCGCCCCACCCGTGCCCATGAAGGCAACCGTCGACGCCGAGAGAAGGAGAGGACCGAGGATTTTTTGAAAGAACTGGAAGAGTAGGAATCTGTCCAGATACGAGATTCGTGCGAACCCTGGCGCCGA
>DATDRI010000465.1:0-2271 GCA_035291825.1 Vicinamibacteria bacterium
GCCACCACCGGTTTGGCGTGCGCCATCGCCTCCAGAGTCACCAGGGAGCTGCCTTCGTAGAGAGTTGGATGAACGAAGAGATCGCACCGATCGTACAGCGCCGCGAGCTCCTGGTCGGAGACGCTTCCCGCCAGGCGGGCATGGTCGGTGAGACCGACTCGCTGGACCTGCCTTCTCAGTCGCGCCTCTGCAGGGCCCCGTCCCACCAGAACCCAGATCCAGCTCGCCGGAAGTTTTCCCTTCACTTGGGCCAGCGCCTCCACCAGCACTGAAAAACCCTTGTTCGATTCGAGTCGGCCCACCGAAAGCAATACCGTCTGGGAGCTCTCGAGATCCAATCGCTGGAAGACGGCCTGGCGCGCTTCCGGCGAGGGCGGCCGATCGACTTCCTCCAGGTCGATGGGCGTGGGGAGAACGACCGTCCGGTTCGAGTCGATAGACAGGTAGCGTCGCACTTCCTCCATCATCACTCGATCGGGCACGATCACCCGTTCCGCGCGCTGCGCCGCGTAGCGGGCTCCGGCGCGCAAGGGAAAGTACCCAGCCCACTTCAGCCCGGTGGCCTTGAACTCTTCCATGCCGACCGGATGCACCACTAGAGGGGCGCCGCCTCCTCTTCTCAAGGCCGCGTAACCGAAGCCAGCGGCTCCTTCTGCCTGGACGATGTCGAAGGGCTCGGGGAGCATCCGGCGAGCAGCGCGAAGGCTCCAGGCGAGATAGTTGGTGCTCCGATCCGCTATCACAAAGCCGGACCGTCGGGGCCAAGGGAAGATGCGATAGGGAACGAACTGGATCCGTGCATCCCCGAGATCCCTAGCCGCGGTAGAGGTGTGGTCCGGGGGAGAAGTATAGAGAGTGACGTCGATCCCTTTCCGAACCAGGTGACGCACCATGGCACCGACGTGGCGCTCGAATCCCCCCACTCGGTGCAGTGGATAGGCGACTCGGGAGAGCACGGCGACTTTCATCGCCCGTCGAGCACCTGGCGATAAATCTCTTCCAGCTTCGGAAGCACGACTTCCGCCGAAAATCCCTCTCTGGCTCTCCGCGCCGCACCCCGCCGCAGACGAGGAGCGAGCTCGGGCTCGTCCAAAATCCGCCGGAGGGCCGCCGCCATCTCTTCCACCGATCGCGCCAGAAGGCCGCTTTCTTGATCGATCACGATCTCTTCGCTCCCTCCGGTGGGCTCGACCACCAAGACCGCACCCGCACCCAAGCCTTCCAAGAGGACGCGGGAAAGAGGCTCCTCCCATCGGGACGGAAAGAGGACCGCAGTGGCTCTCTTCATGAGAACGAGAACGGTGTCTTCACTGACCCAGCCCAGGAACCGCGCGTCGATTCCTCGTTTCCTCGCTTCTTCACGGAGAGAGCCTTCCAGGTCACCGGTGCCGGCAATGACGAAGGGCAACCCCAGCCGGGCCTGGCTGAGAACGGAAAGTGCGCGGTCGGGTGCCTTGTTGGGCTCCAGCTTGCCGACGAAAAGTATGAACCGTTCCGGAAGCAGCGGGGACGGTCCGGCGAGCGATTCTCCGATCGCCTCGACGTCCAGAAAATTCGGCACGACGGTGGACCTCCCCCCGGGTAGCCTCTTCTGTACGAACCTGCTTACCGCGATGACCGAGTGCGCGTCCCTCAGGGTTCTCTGCCGCCGAGCGATCTCGGTCCCCACGGCGAAAGGAAGCAAGGGCGCCACCGGCCAGAGAAGCGGGTGCCTTCGACCCACACAGACCACTCGTCGGGTATAGCTACAGCCGGGACAACGCTCCCGGCCGGAAAGCATGGTGGACCAGATGCAGACCGGCCAGAAGTCGCGCACGGTGACCACAACCGGCATTCCGATCCGGCGGCCCACCGCAACGGTTGCGCCACCCGAGAGCCAGTGCTGCGCATGCGCGAGGTCGAATCGCTCTTCCCAACACTCCAGAAAAGAAGCGAGACGCTCCTCGCGGCGACGCGCGTTCCCCGGCCGGGGCAGCCCGACGCCGACCTCGATCACCTCCGCCCCCTGCCAACTCCTTCGCTCCACCCTCGAGGGATCCCACGGTTTCGCCGCCACCACCGTGACACGATGTCCTCGCCGCACCAACCCGCGTGTCAGCACCGCGGTGGATTGCCCGCTCCCTCCTGCCCCGGGAGGAAAGGCATCAGTGGTGAGCAGGATCTTCAAGCTCCCGCCTCTTTGAGGGCTGGGCGTCCGATGACGTCCAAGAGCACCCTCTCCAGTTTTTCGCAATGCACCTGCCAGCTGTAGAGAGACTCGACGCGCTGCCG
>DATDRI010000466.1:0-2403 GCA_035291825.1 Vicinamibacteria bacterium
GAGGACTTTGCCCGCCGGTTTCTTGCCGACGATGAATGCCTCGACGTGGCGCAGGCGGCGAACGGTGGGAGCCATGCTACCCAGCGCGAACCGTAGCTCGCGGACGCTGCCGTCTTTTTTGACCCATAGGAGACCCGCGGCGACCGTCTTCGAGATAGCCGAGGCGGCGCGTGTTCCGACCTTCCAAAACATTTGTCGCCGGGGACGGCTGGGAAGAACCGGGATCTCGATGGACTCGATGAGCTCGGAAGGACCGAGCGAGGTCTTCTTCACTCCCGTGAAGATGTCCGCAAAAGAGATGGTCCGCCCTCCACCGGGCGATACGGTATGGACTAAGGCCTGGTAGACCGCCAAGGGAGGAAAGGTGTCTCCGGCCGGGGAGGCATTGGCGATGTTGCCGCCCAGCGTGCCACGGATTTGAATTTGAACGCCCCCTATGGTTGCGCAAGCGTCCACCAGCAGGGGGAACTCTCTCTGGACGGTGGCATGATTCTGGAGCTGCCAGTGATTCACCAGCGTCCCGATCCTCAGGCCGTCCTTTACTGAACGGATCCGAGCCCATTCTTTGATGGAGGAGAGATCCAGGATGGTCTTGCCGTTCCGCTGCCCGGCATTCCAGGAGACCATGAAGTCCGTCCCTCCCGCCAGGGGGATGGCCTCCGGGTGACGCGCCAGAAGCCGCACCGCCTCCCGGGCCGCCTTGGGCCGCAAGACTTCCATGGTCGAGGGATCGCCTCTCATTTGGCTCTCTTCCGTAGAGGTCGTGGCCGCGACCCCCTGATTTTGTTTCTCTCACGAACGGTCCTGTTTCTCTCACGGACGGCCTTGATGACCGAGCTGACGATCTGTTGATAGCCGGTGCAACGACACAGGTTTCCCGCCAAGGCCTTGCGGATGGACGTCTCATCGTCCCTGCCACCCTGCCGTACGTAAGCCCAGGCGGTCATCAGAAAACCGGGCGTGCAGATGCCGCACTGCGTCCCACCTTCGGACAAGAAGGCGTCTTGCAAGACGTTCAACGAGTCCGGTTTGCCCAGCGATTCGACGGTCTCGATCCTTCGGCCGGCCACCTGGCAGACGGGAATGAGACAGCTATTGACCGGCTCTCGGTCGACCAGCACCGTGCAGGCTCCGCACTCCCCCTCGCCGCAACCTTCTTTCGTTCCGGTGAGGTGGAAATCCTCACGCAGAACGTCGATCAGTCGTTTGAAGGGCTCACCCTTGTGCAGCCGCGTCTCGCCGTTAACGCGCAGTCTGATCACGCTTGGCTCGGGAGATCCGTTCCGGAAGGAGGGGAAGCTCGGGAATGAAGAGTCCGGTGGCATGGAAGACCGCAGCCGCGACCGCCGGGGCCGGCACGTCGAACGGCAATTCACCGACTCCCTTGGCTCCGAAGGGACCGCGTGAATACGGTTTCTCGACGAGCTCCACGCTCATCGGAGGCGTATCGAGTGTAGTCGGTATGATGTAGTTCGTGAACTGGGCGTTTTGCATCACACCGTTCTGAAAGATGACGTTCTCCAGAAGCGCGTAGCCGAGGGCTTGGGCGGTTCCTCCCATGATCTGTCCTTCGACCAGGACCGGGTTGATGGCCTTACCGATGTCCTGCGCGGTGGTCAGCCTGCGGATCCGCACTTCGTAGGTCAGTTTGTTTATCTCTAGCTCTACCACCATGGCCGCATAGCTATAGACGCCGTAGGCATCGCCCTTGTACTTCTCCTCATCCCATTGGATCTCGTCGGGTTGGCGGTACTCTTCGATGAAGCTGACCGCCGGCTTACCGTTGGCGAGCTTTCTGGCAGCAGTCCTCAGCCCGGCCCGGGTATGGGGGAAGGTGCCCTGCAACTCCGCGACCGCGGTCTTCAGGCGGAGCGCCGCGCGCTGCAGAAGACTTCCCACCACCATGCAGGTCCGGCTGGCGACGGTGGGCCCGCTGTTCGGCACTCTTGCGGTGTCTGGCGTATCGATCTGGATCCACTGGTAGGGAACTCCCAGAGTCTCCGCCACGATCTGAGCCAACATGCTGCTGGTCCCCTGCCCAATCTCCGTGGATGCGGCTTCGACGCGGATCTCTCCCTCCCGGGTCAGCGACAGCCCTGCTCGGCTCGCCAGGTGAACCTCACCCGCGCCGGTAAAACCGGCGCCGTGAAAGACGACCGATAGACCGACGCCTCGCCAGCTGGCTCGATCCTTTCGCCGATTCCACCGCTCGCATTCCTTACGCCTTTCCACATACTTGGCTCGCTGGACGGCTCGCTCCAGAACGTCGGATGCCCCGACGCTCTCCCGAAGGACTTGGCCGGTGGCGGTGACAGATCCCTGGCGGAACAAGTTGCGCCTTCTCAGCGCCAGCGAGTCGATGCCGAGCGTGGCGGCTATCTTTTCCATGTGGAGCTCGGCGGC